>DASXUN010000012.1:300000-436752 GCA_036504815.1 Gemmatimonadaceae bacterium
CTTCGACTCCATGTCGATGAAATCGGCGACGATGATGCCGCCCACGTCGCGCAGGCGCATCTGCCGCGCCACCTCGCGCGCGGCCTCGATGTTCGTCTTGAGAATCGTCTTTTCCGGATCCTTCTTCCCGGTGTACCGCCCCGAGTTGACGTCGATGCTGACCAGCGCCTCGGTGGGTTCAATGATGAGATAGCCGCCCGACGGGAGGTCGCAGCGCCGCTTGAAGAGGTCGCGGATCTCGCTCTCGACACCGGAATGGTCGAACAGCCCCTTCTTGTCCTCGTAGAGCTGGACGCGATCCACGAGTTCGGGGGCGATGCCGTTCAGGTACTCGATGATCTCGTTGTGCAGCTGCCGCGAATCGACCGTGAGGCGGTCCACCTTGGTGGAGAACAGGTCGCGGATGATGCCGCGGGTGAGCGACGTCTCCCGGTGCAGCAGCTTGGGCGGCTTGCCCACGAACCGCGTCTTCTTGTTGATGCGGTTCCACTGCCCGATGAGGGTGTCGAGCTCGCGCTTGAACGTCTCCTGCGTGACGTCCTCGCCCACGGTGCGCACGATCACGCCGCCCGAGTTCTTGGGCATCACGCTCTCCACCTGCCCGCGCAGGCGCTGGCGCTCGGCCCGGTCGCCGATCTTGCGCGAGACGCCGACACGTGAGGCGAAGGGCATGTAGACCAGGAAGCGCCCGGCCAGCGAGACCTGCGCGGTCACGCGCGGCCCCTTGGTCGAGATGGGCTCCTTGGAGACCTGGACGATGATCTCCTGCCCCTTCTTCAGGGCGTCCTGGATCTGCGGGGGTTCCTTGCGACGGCGGCGGCCACGCGGCTTGGACGGCGCGGCCGGCGCATCGTCAGCCGCCGCCTCGACGCTGTCGGGCTGGTCGACGTCCGCCGGCTCCTCGGGCTCGTCGTCCGCATCCTCGTCGTCGTCTTCGTCGTACGCGAGGTCGGAGTTGTGCAGGAAGGCGCTCTTGTCCGTGCCGATGTCCACGAATGCCGCCTGCAACCCAGGCAGCACCGCTTCCACCTTGCCCCAGTAGATGTCGCCCACCATCCGGCGTGCCTCCGGACGGTCTACCTGCAGCTCAACGAGCTGGTCGTCCTCGAGGATGGCAACGCGCACTTCCCGCTGCGTTGCCGAGATGAGGATTTCTCTTTTCATGGATGAACGCGCCGGACGCGGGCGAGGGCGACCGCACTCGCGCCGTCCGGCGGCGTGGCAAGAGGGTGGCGTGGTTCAGGACGAAGGACATCCCACGGATGCCATCGCCCCGACGCACAACAGTCGGATGTGTCTCCCCCAGCCGCGCGATCGTGCACGCAATGGCCGCCAGGAACGCGTGTCCACCCATGGCCGCTGCACGCTGCAGCGCCATGACGGCACGGTCCGGGACAGTACGACCTTGCGAGCGATCGGGCACAGAAGCTCCGCCAGACGCCTGGGTGAGTGAATCCGTGGGCCTGCGGTCGCCAGTCCACGGAGGGTCCTGCAGCGGGGACGACCCGCCCTAGGATGGGTAACCTAGGCGCCGTGATCCCGCAACATCTGCCGCGAGATGACGACCCGCTGGATTTCGCTGGTCCCCTCGCCGATTTCGCAGACCTTGGCGTCGCGCATCATCCGTTCCACCGGATAGTCCTTGGTGTAGCCGTATCCGCCGTGGATCTGCACAGCCTTGGTCGTGGCGCGCATGGCGAGTTCCGAGCAGAAGAGCTTGGCCATGCTCGCTTCCTTGCGATACGGCTTGCCGTGCTGCGCCAGCCAGGCCGCGTGGTACACGAGGTGCTTCCCCGCCTCGACCTCGGTGGCCATGTCGGCCAGCTGGAACGACACGCCCTGGAACTGCGCGATGGCCTGCCCGAACTGACGGCGCTCGGTGCTGTACTTGAGCGCTTCGTTGAGCGCCCCTTCCGCGAGGCCCAGCGAGAGCGCCGCCACCCCCACGCGCCCGGCGTCGAGCGTCTGCATGAAGTTGACGAACCCCTGCCCTTCCTCGCCGAGCCGGTTCTCGACCGGCACCTCGACGTCCTCGAAGATCAGCTCGCGGGTATCCGACGCGCGCCAGCCGAGCTTGTCCTCCTTCTTGCCCGACCGGAAACCCTTCATCGCCGGCAATTCGTCACTGTGCCCGATGCCGAAGCGACGCGCGGCGTCGAGGTCGCACGTCTCCTTGGTCAGGATGAACGCGCTGATGCCCTTGGTGCCGCGCGTCGCGTCAGTCACGGCGGTGACGAGAAAGATCTCGCCCACGCCGCCGTGCGTGATGAACCGCTTGGTGCCGTTCAGCACGTAGCGATCGCCCTTGCGCACCGCGGTCGTGCGCGTGCCACCGGCGTCGCTGCCGGCCCCCGGCTCCGTGAGGCCGAAGCCGCCGATGACCTTCCCCGACGCAAGCAACGGCACGTACCGCGCCTTCTGCTCGGCCGACCCAAAATGCACGATGGGCGAAGTCCCCAGGGTCGTATGGGCCGAAATGGTGATCGCGTGCGACGCGCACACCTTCGCCATCTCGTGGATGGCGATGGTATACGCGAGCGTATCGAAGCCCGTGCCGCCCAGTTCCTCCGGCCAGGGAATGCCGAGGAGACCCAGGTCGGCCATGCCCTTCACCGTAGCCCACGGAAACGCCTGCGATTCGTCATGCCGCGCCGCGATCGGCGCGACCTCGTCGCGGGCAAAGGCGCCCACCATCTCACGAACGGCACGATGCTGCTCATTGAAGTACAGATGGTCGTCCATGGGCCCCGGCTCCCCAGTGTGGACCAGCAGAGTCATTGCGGTCGCCCGTGCGACGGGCGGCGCGCAGGAAGATAGTGCGGCGACGATGCGAATGAGGAGGCGTCATCCCGGATCGGGCGCGGGGGCGGCGCGCCGACATGCGGCACGCCCCCCGCAACCGCCTAGACGGCGCGGGCGAAGTGGCCGCGGGTGTACTGGTCGCCGAGGATTGTCCGCACGCCCTGGAGTTCGGGCGCCTCCCCCGCGGCCAGCGCATCGAGCATCTGCCGGTACGCCCCCATGATCTCGGCCACCGGTTCACCCCGCACGTTGAACACGGCGCGGTAGCTGCGGATCCCAGACCGCCAGAGGCGCGGGAGATACTGCGATCCGTCCACGGGCCGAGAGTGCAGCAGGCGGTTGCGGCAGGCGCTGTCGGTCGCGACCGGGAAGGTGTAGCCGGTGGGATCCGTGAGTTCGACGTTCGTATGCTTCTGCACGCACAGGTCACGGCACGTCGCCGGCTCGCGGTCGAACGCCGCCGACAGGACACAGTGCTCCATGTTCATCCCCTCCGGACGTCCGAAGAGGAAGACCTCGAAGCCGACGCCGTGCCACGGCGCCACGAGCTGCGCGATCTCGTCGGCGGTCAACTCCACGGATGCGGTGATCCGACCGGCGCCGTAGGTGAACAGCTCGCGGGCGGTGTGTCCGTTGAAGCAGTTGACGGCGTAGTCCGCGACCACGTCGCGCCCCGCACCCGCCAATTCGGCCACGAGCCCCAGGTGGCCGCTGAGCAGCGGCAGGCCCAGGTCGAGCCACGGCTGTATCGCGCGACGTTCCTCCGGACGCACGACGCTCGGAGTGCGGAGCCGGAGCGCGGTCCCCTGCGCTGACAGTTCGGCCGCGAGGGCCGTGACGCGCGCACGCGGCGGCGCCGGATGCCGCAGGAAGGGGTCGAGCACCACTTCCGTGGCGCCGGCCCGCGCCGCCGTGCGCGCATCGTCGAGATCGAAAACCTCGGCGGAGAGATTGAACGTCGGCACCGCGCCCTCACCCACAGGCTCCAGTCGCACCGCGTGCGCGATGCGTTCCGCCCGCTCGGCGACGACGGCACTGTGCGCCCAGTCGCGCCGCTGCGCGAGCTCCTCCGTGGCGCGCTGGCGCATACGGTTCAGTTCCGACACCGGGAGGAAGAGCCCTGTGCCCAGCCCGGACGCGTCGAGGTCGCCGAGCACGAACGGCGTTTCGCCGAGCCGGCCGAACTGCTCGCGCAGCTGCGCGGCGTCCAGTGCGCGCTTGGACGCGGGAGCGAGCGTGGCGTCGGAATGCTCCGTGGTGGCCTCACCGTCCGCCGAGAGGATCGCCTTCAGTGGCGCACCGGCCGCGCCGAAGAGGCGCACGTCGAGGCGCACGCGCTTCGCCCGCCCCTCGTCGGCGAGCGCCGCAAAGGACGAGCGCGCCGCACCGAGCAACTGCGCATCGCTGGTGCGGAAGACGCGCCATCCCGGACTGACCCGCATGCGCGTGGCGATCACCTGCCGCCATCGGCCCTCGTGACGCTGTTCCGTGCGCACCTCGGTGACGCCGAAGCCGACGCTCTCGGCGTGACCGCCGCCCGGCGGTTCGAAACCGAGGCCATCGCCGACGGCGACTGGCGCGATGACGTCGACCAGCAGCTCGCCGTCGCGCTGTTCCAGCACCTCGCCCAGTTCGAGCCCGCGGTTATCCGGCTGCGTGCGCGTGACGTAATCACGTCCCGCGCGGCCGCCGTACATGCCGCCGGTGAACCCGCGGCTGAAGATCTGCACGAGCGGCCGTGTCTCCTCGAACGCCGGCGGTGCGAAGTTGCCGTGCGCCACCCGGTCGAGCCACTCGCGATAGCCCTTGGTGACCGTGGCGACGTACTCGGGCTTCTTCTTGCGCCCCTCCACCTTGAGGCAGACGATGCCGGCCTCCGCGATCTCGGCCAGGTGATCGAAGGCGCCCAGGTCGCGCGCCGAGATCAGGTAGCCGCGGTCGAGCTCGGCGCGGGTGTCGGCATCGGTGAGGATGTAGTCCTTGCGGCAGCTCTGCGCGCACGAGCCACGGTTGGCGCTCCGCTCGGAGATCATCCCCGACATGAAGCACTGCCCGCTGTACGAGATGCAAAGGGCGCCGTGCACGAAGCTCTCGAGGCCGAGGCCGGGCACGGCCTCGCGAATCGCGCGGATGTCGTCGAGCGTATTCTCGCGCGCCAGCACCACGCGGCCGACGCCGAGTCGTTCCATGACGCGCGCGCCGCTGGCGTCGTGCACAGTCATCTGGGTGGAGCCATGGATCTCGAATCCGGGATATACGGCCTGGATTAGCCGGACGAGTCCGATGTCCTGCACAATGGCCGCGTCGATGCCGCGGTCGATGCACTCGCCCAGGTAGGTAAGGCAGTCCACCAGTTCCGCGGGTTTGACCAAGGTGTTGAGCGTCATGTAGACGCGCACGCCATGGCCGTGGGCGATCTGGCAGGCCGTCGTGAGGTCGTCGAGCGAGAGCTGGGCGCCTTCGTCGCGCGCATTGAACTTGGACGCGCCGAGATAGACCGAGTTCGCGCCGTTCGCGACGGCGGCGCGCACGGCATCCACGCTCCCGGCGGGAGCCAGCAGTTCCGGAATGGAGGGCATTGTCCGTAAGATAGCGGGTCCCCGGAGCGCCAGCCCGCGGTCAGGGGCCAACGGTGGCAGGCCGGGACGCCGTGAAACCGCATGCCATGCGCGCGCGTAGAGAGGTCAACCGGAGGGGACCATGCTCACGTTCGTACTGTCCACGGCAGTTGTACTGGTCGGCGCCATCATGGGTTATGGCACCGCGCGGCGCTTCGTGCGCGACCGCTTGCGCTATGTGGACGGCGCGCACAAGCCGTCCATCCCGTGGGTCGTCGGCATCGCCTCGTTTCTCGTCGCCCTGCCGATCCTGAACTTCGTGTCCATCCTGCCGCTCATCCATCTGGGCGCCGGCGCCGCGGTCGCGCTGGGCGCGAGCGTGGGGCTAGGGGTGAAGGCGGGCTCGCGCGACATCCGCGAGGGGCGGTACGAGTTGCATTCGTAAGAGGCAGACGGGAGACGGAAGACGGGAGACGGAAGACGTGGGGGAATGACTCACGCGTCCGCGGAGGGGATGTCGAAGCCCGGCGGCCTTTGGCCTGCCGGGCTTCATTCGCATGGTCTTGTCTCAGCTCACCGCCGCGCGATCGCGGCCCGTACGGCGGCCTCGGCGTCCAGCACCCTGAATCCGTCGCGGTCCGTCGCGGTCCGCGCGAGGAGGTCGCGTTACGCCGGCGGGGGCGCCTCTTTCCAGAAACGCATGAACCAGGCGACAGCCACCAAGCCCAGGCCGGCCCATCGGAAGCCGGTCATCTCGAGCCGCACGCCGACGAAGAAGAGCACGAGGCCCACCAGCGAGATCGTCAGCTTCAGTCTGGTACGAGACGTCATTGGGTTACCTCGTCAACTTGAGTCGCGTGGAATCACTCGTCGGTGCGCGAACAGCCGGGGACACGCAAAATGAAGTCGGCGCCGAAGGCGCGCGACGGCGTCTGAAATCCCGGCACGGCGCCACCGTCCACCACCACCCGGGCCGCGAGCGCGGCCGTCTTGGCCGTCAGCGTGTAGCCGTCGGGGGTCTGCAGGCGCGACACGACCGTTCGGCCGGCGCCGTCGCGCGCCTCGCCCCACAGCGACGCGGTCGCGCGCGCCCGTGCCTCGGCGGACGGCCCGGGTGGACGCCGGCGAATCACGTCGATCATCCTGGCACGCATCCATCGCGTGCGGAGCAGCGGCGCGAGGAACCGTGAAAGCCTGAGCATGCGGACGGTCTCCGGGGAGACCGCCGTATACACCGCGATGTCCGGAATGCCGGTGCTGTGGTAGGCGGTGGAGACGTCGCCCCACGGGATCGTCACCGTGAGGCGTTCCCTGCCGCCCAGCACGATGCGGCGCGTCCGCCAGGCCGGGGGCACCGGCACGATGCGTCCGCCGCGGCGCACCGCGCCGGGTCCGCCCGCGTTCTCCGCCATCGTCGTCGCGGTGCCGCGCGACACGCCGCTTCCGCCGTGGAAGGCGAGATCGAGCGAAGTCGCCGATGGGAGCCGCCCCTTCAGGTGCGCGGCGAGACAGTCACTGGGCACGACGTCGAAGCCAGCGCCCGGCAGGAGCATCACGCCGGCGGCGCGCGCTTCGGCATCCCGCGCGGCGAGCGCCTCAAAGACGGCGATCTCACCCGTGATGTCCAGGTAGTGCGCGCCATTGCGCAGACAGGCGTCGGCCATCGGACGCGACGTTCGCGCAAACGGTCCCGCGCAGTGAATCACCACGGTCGCGCCGTGCAGCAGCCGGTTCAGCGCCGCGGCGTCGTCGAGCGCGGCCGCCTGCCACTCGAGCCCCGACAGGGCGGCCAGCGCCTGCACCGCATTGGCGTTGCGCCCGGCCAGCACCGGCCGCAGGCCCAGGGCGAGGCACTCCTCGATGACGAGTTGCCCCGTGTATCCGGTCGCGCCGTACAGGATCACCGCAGCCATGACGTGATCACGGATGGACGCGCGGCGGTTTCTCCGCCGCCCGCGCTTCCGCGCTCGTCTTGGCGCCTTCGTCGATGCTGTCGCGGAAGGTCATGCCGTCGAGCGCGTAGAAGAGCTGCTTGGTGTACGCCATGCCACGGGAGGAGTGCGACGCGAGACCCAGCACGATGCGTTCGACCTCGCCGTCGAAGGCGGCCGTGCTGAGCACGCGGCTCACGAGGCCGATGCGCTCGGCCTCCGCCGCCTTCACCATGCGACCGCTCGCCACGAGATCGAAGGCGTGCTTCTCGCCAACCGAACGGCGCAGCATGGTCATCACCATGGCCGGAATGGCACCGAGCCGAATCTCGGGATAGCCGAAGACGGCGTCCTCGCGCGCCAGCACGACGTCGCAGGCAGTGGCCAGTCCGGCCCCGCCGGCGATGGCGCGCCCCTGCACCGCCGCCACCACCGGCTTGGACATCTGCCGAATGCCAAGAAACAACCGGCCCATCGCCAGCACGTCCTCGTCGCCGCCGCCTTCCGTCGCTTCGAGCGTCGCCGACAGCTCGGCGAGATCCGACCCCGCGCAGAAGTGGTCGCCCTCACCGGCAATCAGCACCGCCCGCACCTCGCCATCATGCTCGAACTCATCGAGGGCGTGCCGCAACTCGATGACGGTCTGGGGGTCGAGCGCGTTCTGATGCGAGGGACGGGCGAGCGTCGCGCGCCCGATGCCACCGTACAT
Organism: Gemmatimonadaceae bacterium; assembly: GCA_036504815.1. Lineage (NCBI taxonomy): Bacteria > Pseudomonadati > Gemmatimonadota > Gemmatimonadia > Gemmatimonadales > Gemmatimonadaceae > Gemmatimonadaceae bacterium. The sequence continues at coordinate 308,001 of DASXUN010000012.1, forward strand.
CGCGATGCGAAGCCGCGGCTCCTCGCTCATGGGGCCGCCGGCAGCCGCGCCGCGCGTGCCTCATCGTCCGGAACCTCGAGTTCCATGCGCAGCAGCGCGGTGGAGTAGACCTTGCCCTGCGCGTCGGTCTTCAGCGACAGCGTGCCGCCGCCATCGAGCGCCCCGTGCAGCAGGAAGTTCAGCGCGTTGAGGTTCGGGAGCTCAAAGCGATCCACGCCGCCCTCGATGACGCCGGCAAAGTGCCGCGCCACGCGATCGCGGGTGAGGTGTCGTTCAAGCACCGCGTACCACTCCGGGCGCAGGGCGATGACGCCGACGTTGGCCGTGTCACCCTTGTCGCCCGATCGCGCATGCGCGATGTCGAGAAGCCGTACCCGCATCAGCGGACCTCCACGCGCGTCTGCACCACCGTCTTGTCCACCAGCGCCGGCCAGTACGCGACGATTTCCTCGACTTTCGGCCGGCCGCCCGCGAAGCCCGTGACGCTCGGCGGACCGTTCAGCACCAGCGGCACGATTTCGCGGGTGAACCGCTCGACCTTCTTCTTGTCGGCATCGCGCACGCCGATGCGATACTGCACCTCGGGCGCCTGCCGTCCGGCGTCCCCTGCCAGCGGCCCGTGCGTCGCCGATGCCCCCACGAACTCGCTGAGAACCTTCTCGAACTTAAGGCCGAGGCGGTCGAGGCGCTCGCGCAGCACGCGATCGGCCAGTTGCGCCTTTTCGAGGGCGTCGGGCCAGGCATACACGAGCGATCCGACCGCCTTGTAACCCGAACGGTAGGCAATCGAAACCTTCAGCTTGTCGGTGGCCGGCGCGCCCTTAATGCCGTGCACGCGGACGCGATCGGCACCGGCCGGTTCCAGGCGGATGGACGTGAAGTCGGCCACGACGTCGGGCGTGATGTACGCGTGCGGGTCGCCCATTTCGTACACCAACTGCTCGCTGACGGTCTGCACGCTCACGCGCCCACCCGTCCCGGCGTGCTTCGTGACCACGAACGTGCCATCGGCCGAACCCTCGACGATCGGGTAACCGACGTCCGCCAGGTTCGGGATGTCGCGCCAGTCGTGGAGGCAGTTGCCGCCCGAGCATTGCGCGCCGCACTCGATGATGTGTCCGGCGATGATGCCGGCCGCCAGCCTGTCCCAGTCGGCGGCGCCCCACCCGAACTCGTGGCGCAACGGCGCCATCGTCAGCGCCGTGTCCGTGGAGCGCCCGGTGATCACGACATTGGCACCCTTCGCCAGCGCCTCGACGATGGCAGTGGAACCGATGTACGCATTGGCCGCAATCACGCGATCGCGCACCAGCGACAGCGGTTCCCCGGTGTCCATGTTGCGCAGTTCGTGCCCCGAGGCGAGCAGCTCCTCGAGGCGCGGCAGCAGGTTGTCGCCGGTGACGATGCCGATGCGCAGCGCGCCGGCGCGCCCGGCGCGCTCGGCCATCGCCTGCACCGCCGCCGCGCACCCTTCGGGGTTCACGCCGCCCGCGTTCGCGATGACCTTGACGCCGCGATCGGCGACGGCCGTCAGCACGCTCTCCATCGCGCCCACGAAATCGCGGGCATATCCCATGGCCGGGTCGCGTTCCTTCTGCTTCTGCAGAATGGACATCGTGACTTCAGCCAGGTAGTCGAGCATCAGGTAGTCGATTGGCCCGCCCTCGACCTGCCGGCGCGGCGCCTCCGGCCAGTCGCCCCAGAAACCCTGCCCGCCCGCGACCCGCACCACCCTGCTCACGCCTCACCTCCAAGCCGACTCGGCAGCACGAACGGTCCCAGATGGGGCCCCGGATTCTGCCAGGCCGCGCGGAGCGCGATGCCGAGCACCGTGCGCGTGTCCTCGGGATAGACGATGGTGTCCACGAAGCCCCGCGCCGCCGCATAGCGCGCGTCGAGCTGATGTTCGTAGTCGGCGCGCATCGCCTCGACCGCCGCCTTGAGATCGTCCGACGGATCGAAGCCAGCCTTGCGCGCCTCCTCGAGCGACGGGCCGTGCACGGCCTGCACCGCCGACTCGCCTTCCATCACCGCCATCCGGCCGGTCGGCCACGAGAAGATGAAATCGGGGTCGAATCCCTGTCCGGCCATCGCGTAGTAGCCCGCGCCCGACGCGTGGTTGATCGTGAGCACGATCTTCGGCACCGACGTGGTGGCCATCGCCTCGACGAAATGCGCGCCGGCGCGGATGATCCCCGCGTGCTCCGCGTCCTTGCCGACCATGAAGCCCGACACATCCTGCACGAAGAGCAGCGGGATGCCGTGGCGATCGCAGCGCTGGATGAAGTACGCGACCTTCTCGGCGCTTTCCGTGTAGATGATGCCGCCGAAGCGCGCGCCCTCGCCGTGCGGCCCCTTCACGAGATGCCGCAGGTTGGCCACGACGCCCACCGGCGTTCCCTCGATGCGCGCGTCGCCGCAGATCATCTCGCGGGCGATTTCGGGCTGGAACTCATCGAGCGCGCCGTCGTCGAGCAGGGTGCGCAGCACCGCGTGCATGTCGTATTGCATGCGGTGGTCGTTTGGCAGCAGTTCGTAGAGCGCGGCGGGATCATCGCCGGGCGTCGCGTCGGGATCGTAGGGCGCCACGCGCTCGGGCGGCGCCAGCCGTCCGACCAGATCGCGGATCTTCGCCAGGCACGCCTCGTCGTCGTCCACGGCATAGTGGGCAACGGCGGAGATCTGCGTATGGGTGCTCGCGCCGCCGAGCGTCTCGGCGTCGATGACGGCTCCTGTTGCGCCCTTCACCAGGTTCGGGCCGCCCAGTCCCATGAACGACGTGCCCTTCACCATCAGGATCTCGTCACTCAGCGCCGGCAGGTAGGCGCCGCCCGCAATGCACGGACCCATCACCGCGGCGATCTGCGGGATGTGGAGGAAGCGGCGCATGATGGAGTTGTAATAGAAGATCCGCGCCGCGCCGTACTGCCCCGGAAAGACGCCACCCTGATACGGCAGGTTCACGCCGGCCGAGTCCACCAGGTAGATGATCGGCAGATGCGAGCGCATGGCGCATTCCTGCGCGCGCAGGATCTTGCCGATGGTCTCCGGCCACCACGATCCCGCCTTGACGGTGGCGTCGTTGGCCACCACCACGCAGGGGCGGCACCCGATGTGGATGATCCCGGTGACGACGCCCGCGGCGGGGGCCTCCCCACCGTACTGGTCATGCGCCACCAGCAGGCCGAACTCGACGAGGGGCGTGTCGGCGTCCTTCAGGCGCGCAATGCGCTCACGCGCCGTCAGCTTTCCCTGCCGGTGCTGCCGTTCAATCTTCTCGGGACCGCCGCCCAGCCGGAGCCGCTGCTCGAGCTCACGCGCCGCGGCGCTCGCGTCGGCCAGCCGCGTGTTCACGCGTCCTGCGCCTGGCGCTCGGCGTACCAGTCGCGGATGTACGCGATGAGGTCCGTGGTGGGCGTCCCCGGCCCGAAGAGACGGCCGACGCCCAGGGCCGCCAGCTTGTCCATGTCTTCCTTGGGGATGATGCCGCCGCCCGTGATCAGGATGTCGTCCCGCCCCTGCTCCGACAGCAGCTCGCGGACACGGGGGAAGAGCGTCATATGGGCGCCGGAGAGGATGGAGAGTCCGACGACGTCCACGTCCTCCTGCACCGCCGCGCTCGCGATCATCTCGGGCGTCTGGTGCAGGCCGGTGTAGATGACTTCCATGCCCGCGTCGCGCAGGGCGGCCGCGACCACCTTCGCCCCTCGATCGTGACCGTCGAGTCCGGGCTTTGCAACGAGCACTCGGATGGGTCTGTCCATAGCGGAGGAAATAAACCGCCGTGCCCCGATGCGGCAATAGAAGGAGGTGGAATTCGGTTGCCACGCGGGTACCTTGTTGATGTCCTGCCGTGCACATCGTCCTTCCTTTGTCCCTCCACGCCCGACCATGACTCCGCGCCGCCGCCGCTGGTTCCTCTCGATCTTCGCCGCGACCCTCACGGTCCTGGCCGCCTCCGGCTCTGCGGCTCAGACGCCCGACGGCAAGCTGGTCTTCGAGACCCATTGCCAGAAGTGCCACGGCCCAGCAGGTCGCCCGTCGGCCGGCATCAAGAAACTGCTGCCGGAGATTCCGCTCTGGGATGCCGCGTTCTTCGCTAAGCGCACCGAGGAGGACATCCTGAATGTCCTCCGGAACGGCAAGGGCAAGAACATGAAGCCGTTCAGTGACCGGCTGAAGCCCGAGGAGATGGTCGCCGTCGCCCGATACATCCGGACCCTGACACCGTAGTCAGACGTTTCGCTCGTCGGGAGCGTTGAGGCGGCACTCGGCGGCTGGATCGCGACGCGGGGCGAGCGACCCTGCCAGAGCGCGTATCGGACAAATGCCGTGCCGCGTGTAGGGGATCTTACGATAGAAAGTCCAGAGATCACCTGAGTGTCAATTTCCGCCCCGCGGGTATAATCCATCCACTCATCTCTCGTAGGGCAATCGCCGTCTTCCGGCCAGGCAGAGTGGGACGACCGGTACCGCGACGATGGTTCCGAAGACTGAATGACGCTGTGCCGCTGGACTCTTCACTTCTACCGGAGTTGCGCGATGCGTCCGTTCGTCCTGCTCGGTGCCTTGACTCTCGTCGTTTCCACTGCTGCCGCCCAGGGTGCTGACGGCAAGACAGTGTACGAAGCCAACTGCAAGAAGTGCCACGGTGTCACCGGCAAGCCGTCGGATGGCATCAAGAAGATGAATCCGAAGATCGAGACGTTCGACGCCGCGTTCTTCGCGAAGCGCACGGATGCCGACCTTGCGAAGGGGATCAGCGAGGGCAAGGGCAAGATGAAGCCCTTCGGGGACAAGCTGAAGGCGGACGAGATCGCCGCCGTCGCCAAGTACATCCGCACCCTGAAGCCGTAAGCCGCCGACCGGCGGCGCCGGCACCGCCGGCGCCGCGCCCACAGCCATTGGTCAGGGCCGCACGCAGGCACCGCCGGTCCACCCGGCGACGCCGGGCAGCGTTGCGGGCTTGCTCCATCCCGACGGGGCGGCCACCCGCCCCACGGCGCTTCCTTCTGACGGGGTCCGTTCATGCGGCATGCAGGGCACTTCGTGCGGCTGCTCGCCCTTGTGGTCATCACGGTGGTCGGATTTCTGTACGTCCGATCGCTGGTGGTGCCCAAGGATTTTGGCGTCAAGGGCCATTTCCGCCTCTCCGCCATCGATGACGAGGGGAAGCGCGAGGCGCGGCACATTGGCAGCGACGCCTGCGCCGAATGCCACGACGAGATCGGCGCGGCGTGGAAGGCCGGCAAGCACCACATCCCGCAGTGCGAGAACTGTCACGGCCCCGGCCTGCTGCATACGAAGGTGGTGGCCGAGGACTCCACGGCCGGATACACCGACAAGATCCTGAAGCAGTTCCCGAAGGCGATCAATCCGGGCACGGGCATCACGGAATGCAAATGGTGCCACCTGAAGACGTTTGAGCGCCCGAGCTCCCTCAAGTACATCGTGAACGTCGAGAAGCACATCACCGAGCACCAGGGGACCTTCTCCCCCGCCTCGCGCTGCATCGACTGCCACAATCCGCACACGACGGTGGTCAAGCGATGAGCCCCATCACCCCAGACGACGTCACGCGCCGGGAATTCCTGGAGACGGTCGCGAAGACGGGCGGCCAGAGTTTCCTCTTTGGCTCGCTGTTCGTGAACACCGCGCTCCTCCGCCTGCCGCAGGCGGGCGCCGATCCCAAGTCCCGCGCGGAAGCCGAGGTTGGCAAGGGGATCGTGTACGGCTTCGTGGTCGACACCACCAAGTGCATCGGCTGCGGTTCGTGCGTGCGGGCCTGCCGCGCCGAGAATGGCGTGCCCGAGGGATACAACCGCACCTGGGTCGAGCAGTACACGTTCTATCCGGATGGCGAGGTCTTCGTGAACTCGCCCAATGGCGGCGAGAACGGCTTCGCCGATCCCGCCCCGACGCGCAACAAGCCCACCGGCCCGGAAGCGCCGATGCGCGGCTTCTTCGTGCCCAAGCTGTGCAACCACTGCATCGACACGCCCTGCATCCAGGTCTGCCCGGTGGGCGCGTCGTTCAAGACCGACGAGGGCGTGGTGCTGGTGGACCACGAACGGTGCGTGGGGTGCGGCTACTGCGTGCAGGCCTGCCCGTTCGGGTCGCGCTACCTCAACCCGGAAACGGGCACCGCCGACAAGTGCACGTGGTGCCATCACCGCGTGATCAAGGGGCTGCTCCCGGCCTGCGTGGTCTCCTGCCCCGCCGAGGCGCGCATCTTCGGCAACGTGAGCGACCCGGAAAGCACGATCAGCCGCATCCTGGCGACCAATCGCGTGCAGGTGCTGAAGTCCTTCCTTGGCACGCGGCCGCGCACCCGCTACATCGGGCTCGACTCAGAGGTGATCTAGATGCATCACTACATCACCGAGGGGTACGTCCTCCCCAACCAGGCGCACATCTACTGGACGACGATGATCGTGCTCTACCCGTACATCACGGGGATCGTCGCCGGCGCCTTCATCATCTCGTCGCTGCACCACGTCTTCGACAAGGACGAACTGAAGCCCGTGAGCCGGTTCGCCATGGTGATGGCGTTCGCGTTCGCGCTCTTCGCCACCCTGCCGCTGCTGAACCACCTCGGCCATCCCGAACGGGCGTTGAACATCATGTTCACGCCCAACCTGACGTCGGCCATGGCCGGCTTCGGCTTCATCTACTCCACCTACCTGTTCATCCTGGCGGTGGAGATCTGGCTCGTCTACCGGACCGACATCGTCCACCTGTACCAGAACACCAGGTTCCCCGCGCTCAAGCCGGTCTACTGGCTGCTCGCGCTCGGCGTGCTCGACATCTCCAAGGAAGCCGAGGCGGTGGACCGCAAGGTGATGATCTTCCTTGCCTCGATCGGCATTCCGGCGGCGTGCGGCCTGCACGGCTACGTGGGCTTCATCTTCGGCGCGATCAAGGCGAATCCGTGGTGGGCCAGCCCGCTGATGCCGGTGATCTTCCTCCTCAGCGCGATCGTCTCGGGCGTCGCGATGGTGATGATCTGCTACATCCTCATCCACTGGGTGAAGGGCAAGGAGACCAGCTACGACTGCGTCCACGCGCTCATCGAGACGGCCTGGTATTTCCTCATCATCGACGTCGTGCTGGAACTGCTCGAGCTGGTCAACCATGCCTACATGGCCAACGAGGACTGGACGATCCTCAAGCAGCTGGTCACCGGCAAGCTGTTCGTGAGCATGTTCATCATCCAGATCCTGCTCGGCTCGGTGATTCCCTTCTTGGCAATGGGGGCCGTGGTCGTGTTCAAGGAGAAGGTGCCGGCGATGGCCCGCAACGTGATCGGCGTCGTCTGCGGCCTGCTCCTGCTGGCGCAGGTGGGCGCGATGCGCTGGAACGTCGTGATGGGCGGCCAGATGTTCTCGAAGAGCCTGCGCGGCTTCCTGAACTTCGAAGTGGACCTCTACGGCCGTGAAGGGCTGTACGCGGGGATCGTCATCTTCGCGCTCCCCTTCGTGGTCATCTTCGTGTTCTCGCGGCTCCTGCCGCTGTGGGGCAATGTGGACACGTTCCCGAAGGAGTGGATGAAGGAGAAGCCGCCGGTGCGGCAGCCGTTGAAGGGCTGGTCGAAGTTCACCTCGTAATCGCTGGTCGAGACTAACTCCCTGGAGACGCTGGCATGAACGCCAACATAGTGAACTACCTCATCGCCGCCGCAGTCGCCGTCTTCCTCTTTCAGTACGGCGTGCGGATCGTGAAGCAATACGAGGGCGGCGTGGTGCTCCGCTTCGGCCGACTGATCGGGGTGCGCGCGCCGGGCCTGCGCTTCATCTTCCCGCTCATCGACCGGATGTTCAAGATCGACACCCGCGTGGTGACGCTGACGGTCGAACCGCAGGAGCTGATCACCCGCGACAACGTCACCATCAAGGTGGACGCGGTGGTCTACTTCCAGGTGGTCGACTGCGCCAAGGCGCTCATCCAGGTCGAGCACTACGACCGGGCGACGTCGCAGATCGCGCTCACGACCCTCCGGAGCGTCCTCGGCCAGTCCGAACTCGACGAGCTGCTCGCGCAGCGCGACAAGATCAACCAGAAGCTCGCCACGATCATCGATCACCACACCGAGCCGTGGGGCGTGAAGGTCTCGGTGGTCGAGGTGAAGGATGTCCTGCTGCCCGAGACGATGCAGCGCTCGATGGCCGCGCAGGCCGAAGCCGAGCGTGAGAAGCGCGCCAAGATCATCCGCGCGGACGGCGAGTTCCTCGCGGCGGAGACGCTCGGCAAGGCGGCGGTCATCATCCGCGACAACCCGCCCGCCCTGCAGCTGCGCTACCTGCAGACGCTGACCGAGATGACGAGCAATGGCAACGGCACCATCGTGCCGGTGACGATGGACCTGCTGGGCGGCATCAAGTCGGCGTTCGGCGGCGAGTCGAAGTAGCTTTCGGTCAGGCCGCACGCTTCAGGCCGGTGCGCACGCAACGTGGCGTGCGCCCGGCCTTGCGTTTGATCCCGCACCCGGGCGCGCGACGCGGCCGTCGCGTCCCCGAGGTTCCACCCGTGTTCCGCTTCCGCGCCCTCTTTGCGCTGATCGCCCTCGCCGTCGCCTGCGGCGGCCGCGACGCCCCCGCCCCCGCTGGCTCGCTCAGCGTGCACGACGCCTGGGCACGCGCCGCCGACTCCGGCATGGTGACGGCGGTGTACCTGTCGCTCGTGAATACCGAACGCGCCGCCGTCACGCTCACCGGCGCGGCCTCCCCGCTGGCCGACGCCGTGTCGCTGCACATGACGCACGAGATGGACGGCATGGTGCACATGATGCCGCTCGACTCGGCGCCGATCGCACCCGGCGACTCGCTCGTGCTCGCCGTGAACGCCAAGCACCTGATGGTGAACGGCCTGCGGCGCAAGCTCGCGGCGGGTGACTCGCTCCCAGTGACGCTGTCGTTCACTGGCGGCCGGACGCTCGAATTCCGGGCGCTGGTGCGCTCGCCGTACTGACGCGCCGCGAGGCAGCGTCGCGCGTCAGCGGCGCGGGACGCGCACCTTCGCCTCGTACCGCCAGTTCTGCGACTTGCCTTCGCGCACCTGCGCGACGGTCGTCGCGAGTCGCCGGTCGCGCGTCGAGTCCTGTTTCGCGCTGGAAATCCACTCCAGGTATTCACGCCGCTTGCCGGGCGTGAAGGCGTTCCACTGCGCGCGCAGCGTGGCGTCCGCGGCAAGGGCCTTGGCCAGCGCCGGCGGCACTCTGGGCATGGGCTTCGCCGCGCGCACGGGGGCCTTGCCGCTCGCGCGGGCCTGGCCGGCGAGGGCGACCGCCTTCTTCACGAAGCGAACGATGACGGCCTTGCCCGGAAGGTCGCGCACGCCGGTCAGGCGGCCGAAGCTCCCCATCGCGTCCTGCTTTTCGCGGCCCTCGCCCATCACGAGCTTTCCGCGGTAGAATCCGAAGCCGACGTGCGCCTTGAAGCCGGCCATGTACGCCAGCGGCTTGCCGCGGTACGTGAACCACGGGAAGCCCCACTTGATGTCCTCGTCGATGGCGGGCGACGCCGTGTGCACGACGGCTCGAATGTGCCGCAGGATTGGGCGCGCGAAGGACGCCTGCCTGGCGATGTACTCGTCGATGCGCTTGTCTCGGCTTCCCATCGTCGCTGGCTCCGGTAGGGTGGACGCGCCGCGCGTCGGCCGGGCGTGAGCGACGGCGCGGTATTCGCTACGGTTCCCGGCGCGCGAGCAGCAGCATCTCGCTCGAGCGGCGGCTGATGGCGCGATCGGTGAAACTGTCGAACGCCTGCTCGACGATCAACCCCGCCGCGCGCATCATCTCCGACAACTGGGACGGCGTGTACAGCCGAATGCGATGCGTGCGATCCTCGTGGACCTGCGGTCCCCGCCAATTTGACTCGACGGTCAAGAACCCGGTCAGCGGGTCGAAGTGGCGCTCCTGCGCCACCAGCGTCCCGTCGGCCGTCGTCCACCAGTCGCGCGAGACGAACTTGGCCATCACCCCATCGCGATCGCCGCCGTGCCAGACCAGCACGCCACCGGGCTTGAGCACGCGCGCGAACTCCTGGAGCACGCGCGCATCGTCGGCGGCGTCGGCAAAGAACCCGAAGCTCGTGAAGAGATTGACGACCGCATCGAATCGCCCCGTCCATCCGGCTGGCAGGCGCCGCATATCGGCGCGGCGATACCGCAGCGTGCGTCCCGTGCCCCGCTCGCGGGCCCTGGCGAGCAGCGGCGCCGAGTAGTCGACGCCATCGACGTCGAACCCGGCCTCCGCCAGCAGGTGCGCGTGCCGCCCCTGTCCGCACGGGCAGTCGAGCACGCGCGCCCCCGACGGGAGGCCCAGCAACTCCAGCAGCCGCGCCACCTGATGGCGGTCCTCCTCGAGGCTGAAGAGGGGTTCGTACTCCCGGAGGTACCCGGCATCGAAATAGCGCTGCCACCAATCAGTGATGGCGGATGGCTGAGGGCGGATGGCAGACGGTTGGTCCGCCTTCTGCCCTCTGCCATCCGCCATCACTCGCTTCCGCATCAGAAGAAAACCGGTTCCCGATACGCCCCGAACACGTCCTCGAGCGCGGCCCGAATCTCGTACAGCGTCGCATAGGCCCGCGCGCAGTCGAGGATGTACGGCACGGTGTTCTCGCTGCCGCGCGCCGCCGTGCGGAGCGCGTCCAGCCGCTGCTGCACGAGCCCGTTGTCACGCGTCGTGCGCAGCGTGGCGAGCCGCGCGGCCTGTTCCTTCGCGGACGACTCGTCAATCTTGAGCAGCGGGATCGTGAGCGTCTCGTCGGTCGTGAATTCGTTGACGCCGACCACGAGCTTGCGGCGCTGCTCGATCTCCCACTGCTGCCGCGCCGCGCTCTCGGCGATGCGCTTCTGGAACCAGCCGTCCTCGAGCCCGCGCACCACGCCGCCCTGCTCGTGGATCTGCTCGAACAACTGCTCGGCCTCGCGTTCCATGTCGTCGGTGAGCTTCTCCACGTAGTACGAGCCGCCCAGCGGGTCGATGACCGAGGCGACGCCCGTCTCGTACGCCATCACCTGCTGCGTGCGCAGGGCCACCTCCACCGCGTGCTCGGTGGGCAGCGCCAGCGTCTCGTCCATGGAGTTCGTGTGCAGCGACTGCGTGCCGCCCATCACCGCCGCCAGCGCCTGATAGGCGACGCGCACGACGTTGTTCATCGGCTGCTGCGCCGTGAGCGTCACGCCGGCCGTCTGCGAGTGGAAGCGCATCACCCAACTGCGCGGATTCCGGGCGCCGTACCGGTCGCGCATGTGCCGCGCCCAGATGCGGCGCGCCGCGCGCAGCTTGGCGATCTCCTCGAAGAAGTCGTTGTGGATGTCCCAGAAGAACGACAGCCGCGGCGCAAACTCGTCGACGTCGAGGCCGCGGGCGATGCCGCGTTCCACGTACGTGAAACCGTCGGCGAGGGTAAAGGCCAGCTCCTGCGCCGCGGTCGCCCCCGCCTCGCGGATGTGATAGCCGGAGATGGAGACCGTGTTCCACTGCGGCGCGTGGGTGGCGCCCCATTCGAAACAGTCCACGATCAGGCGCAGCGCGGGCTCAATGGGGAAGCACCACGCATGCTGCGCCATGTACTCCTTGAGGATGTCGTTCTGGATCGTCCCGCGCAGCTTCTCGGACGAGACCCCCTGCTTTTCGGCGGCGGCGATGTAGAAGCACCACAGGATGATCGCCGGCCCGTTGATCGTCATCGACGTGGAGACCTGGTCGAGCGGAATGCCGTCGAACAGCGTCTCCATGTCGGCCAGCGAGCTGATGGCCACGCCGCACTTCCCCACCTCGCCCTCCGACCGCGGGTGATCGGAGTCGTAGCCCATCAGCGTCGGGAAGTCGAACGCGACCGAGAGGCCGGTCGTCCCGCGGCCGAGCAGGAACTTGTAGCGCTGGTTGGTCTCGAACGCGGAGCCGAAGCCGGCGAACTGGCGCATCGTCCAGAGCTTGCCCCGGTAGCCCGTCGGGTGAATGCCGCGCGTGAAGGGAAACTCGCCCGGCACCTCGAACGCGGTGCCGCCGGACCCCTCGAGGTCGAGCGCCGTGTACAGCGGCGCCACCTCACGGGCGGAATTCGTCCAGGCGAGGTCGCGCTTGTCGCCCTTCGCGTAGCGGGCCTGCCAGCGGGCCACCTCGGCGCGCAGCCGCTCCAGCTCGGCACGCATGGCATCGAGCGAGGATTCGAGATCGGACGGCATGGTCATGCGGTTTCTCCGGTCATCAGGGGGCCGCTCTGGCGCAGCAACTCGTCGGCCACGGCATAGGGCGTCGTGCGTCCCGTCGCGAGGTCGGCCACCTGCGCGTCGATCCAGGCATTGGTCGCTGCATCGTTCCAGAGCCGCCGGGCAAGCCGCTGGAAGACGACGTCCTTCACGCGTTCCCGCAGGCGCGCCCGTCGGCGCACGTCAAGTTCTCCGCTCCGTTCAAGATAGGCGAAGTGCGCGTCCAGTGCGGCCAGCATCTCGGGGAGCCCCTCCCCCGTCGTGCCCACGGCGCGCAACACCGGCTGGCTCCACGTTTCGGCGTCGCCGGTCTCCACGACCGCCTCCGTCGCGGGCCGCCGGCCGAGCGAGCGCAGGTCGACGCCATGGCGCGCCGGGACGTTCTTCATCAGGTGCCCGCCGCGCAGGCCGAGCATCAGGTCGATGTCGTTGCGCAGGCGGTCCGCGCCCGGACGGTCGGCCTTGTTCACCACGAACACATCGGCAATTTCCATCAGGCCGGCCTTCAGGGTCTGGATCGAATCACCGGCCTCGGGAACCAGCACCAGCAGCGAGGTGTCGGCCGTGCGCGCGATGTCGAGCTCGCTCTGACCGACCCCCACCGTCTCGATGAGAATGCGATCGAGGCCAAAGGCGTCGAGCACGTCGCAGACTTCGCGCGTGGCGCCGGCGAGCCCGCCGAGCGAACCGCGCGTGGCCATCGATCTGATGAAGACGCCGGCATCGAGCGCCACCGACTCCATGCGCACCCGGTCGCCGAGCAGCGCGCCGCCCGAGAACGGTGACGTCGGATCGACGGCAACGATGCCCACGGTGTGTCCCTGTTCCCGCCACGCGGCGGCAATCCGCGAGGTGAGCGTGCTCTTTCCCGCCCCTGGCGGGCCGGTGAGGCCGATGCGGCGCGCCCGTCCCACCCTCGAGTGCAGCGCGGCCAGCAGCAGATCGGCGCCGGCGCGGCGGTCCTCGACCATCGACACCGCGCGCGCGAGCGCGGCCTTGCGCCCCGCCGCAAAGTCGGCGAGCAGCGTATGCAGCGCGCGCGGCGCGGCGGCCGGCAGCTGCGGCTCGCTCACGCGCCCTCCGGGGCGGCGGTGTCGTCGTGCTCGTCGTGAATGTCGCCCACGAGTTCCTCCACGAGGTCCTCCAGCGTCGCCAGGCCCAGCGTCCGCCCTGACGCATCGCGCACGATCGCCAGATGGCGCCGTTCGCGCAACATGATGCGCATCAGGTCGATGCAGGGAAGGTCCGGGGCCGCGAAGGTGACGCGCCGAATGCGCGCCACCGGATTGGCGGGACGCTCCAGCACGTCAAAGGAGTGCACCATGCCGAGCACCCGGTCGAGGTCGCCATCGATGACGGGAATGCGCGACAGCGCCGTGCGTGCCACCAGGCGCGCGATCTCGCCGGCGGGGGTCGACCGGTCCACCGCGACGATGCGCTCGCGCGGCGTCATCACGTCGCGCACGCGCTTGACCCCGAACTCGACCACGCCGCTGATGATCGCGCTTTCGTCCGCCTCGCCAACGCCCTCGAGTTCCCCCTCCCGCAGCAGGTCCCCGAGCGCGTTGCGCGTCTCGTCGTCGGGCGCCGGGGCCGACGGCGCGAGCCGCCGCGCCACCCACTCCGCAAAGGCAAGCACCGGTGACACCAACAGACCGAGCGCGTGCAGGCCGGGGAGCAGGATTGGAATCAGCGCCATCCCCCAGCGCCGCGCGATGGCGCGCGGCACGGACTGTCCCACCACGAGCAACAGCAGCGCCGAGAGGGCGAGCGTGCGGACGAGCGCCATCCCGGACGACGCGTTCGATGCCGCGACCACCCCGATGGCCATTGTCAGGGCCGCGATGCCGGTGCCGGCGACGAGCAGCAGCCGCGACGGACGGGTGACGAAGATGTCGCCGGCCGCCGTTCCGGCGAGCTTGTGCTCCACCCAGTGCCGCAGCCAGATGCGGCTCACGGTGCGCACCGCGGTGGCGGCCATCGTGAGCCAGGCGACGAGCAGGACGAGGAAGAGGATGACGCCGTTCATTCCCCCGCCTCCGGCGGCGCGTCGGCGAGCCGTTCGAAGTAGACGCGCTCCACGCGGCGCCCGCGCATCCGCTCGACCACGACCCGGAAGCCGGCCACCTCGAGGTCCTCGCCGGGCTCCGGCACGCCGTCGAACAGCTCGTAGACGAGCCCGCCAACCGTCGTCACGTCCTCGCGACGAAAGTCGTGATCCGTGAGCGTCGACAATGCGTCGAGCGTCACGTGCGCCGACAGCCAGAACTTGTTCGCCCCTTCGCGAACGACCTCGTCCACTTCCTCCGCGTCATTCTCGTCGCGAATCTCGCCGACGATCACCTCCAGCACGTCCTCGAGGGTCACGAGGCCGGCGATGCCGCCGAACTCATCGACCACCAGCGCGATGTGCCGATGGTTCAGCCGGAAGTCGCGCAGCTGCGCGTCCACCGTGTTGGTGAGCGGAATGAACCAGGCGGGACGGACCAGCGACTGCCATCCGGCCGCCGGTTCCTCGTCGTCGAGCACCGCATCGAGCAGGTCCTTCGCGTACAGCACCCCCTCGACCTCATCCAGGTCCTCGCCGTACACGACGAGCCGCGAGTGCCGAGCGCTGCGCACCTTGGCCACCACGTCGGACCATCGCGCGGTGCGCTCGATGCCAATGATGTCCACGCGCGGCACCATGATGTCTTTCACCGCGGTATCGCCGAGCGCGAAGACACCCGTCAGCAGGCGCTGTCCCGCGTCACCGGCGTCGGCATCGGCGACTTCCGCCGCCACGACCTCGCGGAAACGCTCGACGTCCGCGTCCCGCGCCTCCTCCTCATTCCGCCGCGGCACGAACAGCGCGAGCACCCGGTCGCACCACGCGCCGAACGTGACGGCCGGACTCAGCAAGGCGGAGGCGGTGCGGGCCACCGGGGCGAGCTGGTGCAGCGCTCGGAGGGCGAGCATGTCGCCGAAGGCCCGCGCCGCGCTTTCGGACACCGCCACCGTCAGCGCCGCGACGATGATGGCGATGACGACGCCCATCTCCGGCCCGACGGCCACGGCGATCGCCGCGCCCGCGCCCAGCTGCATGAGGATGCGGCCGAATGCAAGCGCCCGGTGCACCGACTCGCGCTCGGCCAGCAGGCGCGTCACCGGATCGCCGGCGGGCACTTCGTCGCGATCGATGGTAAGCAGCGCCCCATCCGTCGCGGCGCACATCGCCGCGACCAGCACCAGCAGCCCGGCGAGCGCCGCGGCGATCACGCCGCGCGTGCCTGACGGCGGAGCACGCTCGCGAGCAGGCGTTCCTGACGCCGCCACATCGGGGACGACTCGCGGTCACCCGTGTCCGGATGATCCCAACCCAGCACGTGCAGGGCGCCGTGCACGGCCAGCCGCAGCACTTCTTCACGCACGCCGCAGCCGGCGCGGGCCGCGTTGGCGCGGGCCACGGCTGGACAGATGTAGATATCACCGACCACGCCGGCGCCGGGCACGGGCGAGAACCCGAACGAAATGACATCCGTCGCCCCGGCGTGCCTTAGGTGCCGCTTGTTCAGCCGCGCCATCGCCGAAGGCGACAGGAGCGTCACCGCGATCAGGGCGTCGCGCACCCCCTCGGCGCGCAGCACCTCGCGCACCGCCGCGGCGATGCGCAGCCTCCCCACGGGCGCGCGCAGGCCTTCGCTCGTCACCCCGACGCGCAATGCGTCGCCGGCCGCCCGGCGCGTTCCGCTCACGCGCCCTGCTCCGCGTCGGCCGCGTAGGCCTTGACGATCTCGCGCACGAGCCGGTGGCGGATCACATCGGCGTCGCTGAAGTAGTGGAACGCGATGCCGTCGATTCCCGGCAGGATGCGCTCCACCTGCGTGAGCCCACTGTCCGCCTTGTTCGGCAGGTCAACCTGCGTCTTGTCGCCGGTGATCACCGCGCGCGAATTCACGCCGAGCCGCGTCAGGAACATCTTCATCTGCAGGCTGGTGGCGTTCTGCGCCTCGTCGAGAATGACGAAGGCGTCGCCCAGCGTGCGGCCGCGCATGTACGCGAGCGGCGCGATCTCGATGATGCGTGTCTCCAGCGCGCGCTGCATGCGCTCGGGCGGCATCATGTCCTCGAGGGCGTCGTACAGCGGCCGCAGGTACGGATCGACCTTGGCCTGCATGTCGCCCGGGAGGAAGCCCAGCGACTCACCCGCCTCCACCGCCGGGCGCGCGAGCACAATGCGCCGCACGCGCTTGCGGGCGAGCATGTCGACCGCGGCGGCCACGGCCAGGTACGTCTTGCCCGTGCCGGCCGGGCCGATGCCGACCACGATGTCGCTCTCGAAGAGTGCGCGCAGGTACTGCGCCTGTCCCTGCGTCTTCGGCTGGATGATCTTCCGGACGCCCGGGAGCACGAGCCGCTCGGGCGCGCCTTCCCCGCTCCCCGGGCCTTCCATCGAGAACCGGAGGACGTCGTCGGCATCGAGGGCCATGCGTTGCCGGGCCGCGTCGAGCATGCGCTGCGCGACGCCAGCCGCCTTCTCCAGCGCCTCCGCCGGACCGGCGATCGTCATCGCATCGCCCCGCAGCGTCACGCGCACGGGATAGATGCGCTGCAGCTCCGCCAGGTTCGCGTCACCGACGCCCGCCAGCAGCAGCAGGTCGGCCCCTTCGGTGGAAAGCTTCCGCACCTGGGCTTCGCCGGCATCCGGCGCGGTGCCGCGCGCCGTTGCGTCCGTCACTCTCCCTCCACGGTGGACCGCAGGTGCAGCTCGCGCAGGTCGTCCGACGGCACCGTGCTCGGCGCGTTCTCGAACAGCGCGCGCGCGGCCGTCGTCTTGGGGAAGGCAATGACATCGCGCAGCGAGCTGCCGTTCGAGAGCAGCATCGAGATGCGGTCGAAGCCGAACGCGATGCCGCCGTGCGGCGGCGCGCCGGCGCGCAACCCTTCGAGCAGGAAGCCGAACCGGCGCTCCTGTTCCGCCTCGTCCCCAATGCCGAGGAGGGCGAACATCCGCGATTGCACGCGTGGATCCGAAGTGCGAATCGAGCCGCCGCCGAGTTCGAGCCCGTTGAGCACGCAGTCGTAGGCGAGGGCGCGCCACTTCTCCGGCGCGTCGGGATACGCCGCCATGTCGTCGGGATTGGCCGCCGTGAATGGGTGATGCACGGCGGAGAGGGCCCCGGTCGCCGGATCCTTGTCGAACATCGGAAAATCGGTGACCCAGAGGAACCGGCGCGCCTGCTCATCCACGATGCCCAGCCGGCGCGCGCACTCCTGGCGCACGCGGTCCAGCGCCGGGCTGCCGATGCGGTCACCCGCGGCCACGAGGAGCGCGAGGTCGCCGTCACCGAGCGCGAGCGCCGCCTCGGCGGCCGGCGTCAGGAACTTCGCCACCGGGCCTTCGAGCTTGCCGTCGGCCTTCTTGATGCGGAGCAGCCCGCCGGCGCCGGCCCCCTTGGCCACGGCTTCGAGTTCATCCACCTGCTTGCGACTCCAGGCCGCGCCGCCGGGCACCCGAATGCCACGCACCCGGCCGCCGTTCTCGATGGCCGTCCTGGTGACCACGAACTCCAGCGGCGCAAACGCCGCCGTGAAGTCGGTGACCTCGAGCCCGTACCGCAGGTCCGGGCGGTCGCAGCCGTAGCGCTCCATCGCATCGGCGTACGACATGCGCTCGAAGGGCGTGGGCACCTCGTGCCCCGCCGCGCGCCAGATGGCCGCGACCATCCCTTCCGACAGCGCGAAGATGTCCTCGCGACTGATGAAGGACGCCTCGATGTCGATCTGCGTGAACTCCGGCTGGCGATCCTGCCGCAGGTCCTCGTCGCGGAAGCAGCGCGCGATCTGGAAGTAGCGATCGAATCCGCTGCACATGAACAGCTGCTTGTAGATCTGCGGCGACTGCGGGAGCGCGTAGAACTCGCCCGGATGCACGCGGCTCGGCACCAGGTAGTCGCGCGCGCCCTCCGGCGTCGGCTTGGTGAGGATCGGCGTCTCGAGTTCGAGGAAGCCGCGATCGCTCAGGTACTGCCGCGTCACCTGCAGCAGCCGGTGGCGCAGGATCAGGTTGGCCTGCAGCTCGGGACGGCGCAGGTCGAGATAGCGGTGGCGAAGCCGGAGGTCCTCCGCCGGCAGCTGATCGTTCTTGCCGCGGGCGACGGGAATGGCCGGGGTGACCGCGGGCCCCACGACGCGGATCGACGTGGCGCGCACTTCGATCTCCCCCGTCTCGAGATGCGGGTTGCGCATCTCCGCCGGTCGCGGCTCGACCACACCCTCCACCAGCACGACGGACTCCACACCCACGGCTGCGGCATCGGCAATCGCCGCCGCGCTCGACCAGTCGGGGTTGAAGCTCACCTGCACGAGTCCCGCGCGGTCGCGCAGGTCAATGAAGACCAGGCCGCCGAGATTGCGTGAACGATGCACCCACCCGCCAAGCGTGACGGCGGTTCCGGCATGGGCGGCGCGCAGCGCCCCGCAATGATGCGTGCGCAGCGATGTGGCGAATACGTTCTCTTCGATCAACCCTGAAGCCCCCGGCGCCGCAGCGCCAACGCGGCGAACAGCGCGAGGCCAAGCATGGCCCCACCCGTGTCCGCCAAGAGATCCCCCAGTTCCATCGACCGGCTGGGGATGAAATGCTGCTGCCCCTCAGTGAACGCGCCAAAGAGCGCCGCGCCCACCGCCGCCGGCCACCGCACCCGGTGTTGCGCTGCCCGCGCCCACGCCGCCAGCGCGGCCAGCACCGCAAAGAGCGCCGCGTGCACGACCTTGTCGAACCCACCCCCCAGCCAACGCGGCGCGATGTCGGGTGGCGACGGCCAGAGCACGAGCACTTCGATGAGCACCGCCCACGCCACCACCCAACGCCATCGCCCGCGAATCACGCCCCCTCCGCGCGCGCCAGCACCGCCGCAAAGGCGTCCGCATCTTCCGCCTTCATGAGCGCCTCGCGCAGGGCGTCATTCCGCATCAGTCGCGCCAAGCGCCCCAGCACCTTCAAATGGGTGCCGGCATCCGCCTCGGGCGTCACCACCAGGAAGCAGGCGCGCACCGGCACTCCATCGGGCGCGCGATAGTCTTCCATTCCCTCGACGATGCCGGCGGCCATGCAAATATGGTCCACCGCATTCGTACGCCCGTGCGGCACCGCGAGGCCATCGCCAATCGCGGTGCTCACCACGGCCTCGCGCGACAACACTCCCTGAAAGGCCGCGTCCAGCAGCGCTGGATCGGCATCGGGAAGCGCCAGTTCCAGCAGTTCGCGGAACAAGGCGTGTCGTGAATGGCTTCCCAACGGAACGCGTATCCGTGCCGGGGGGAGCAGTGCGGTGAGCAACCGGTTCTCCGCAGGGGTATAAGCAGTGTAAAACTAACGGAGAAAGCAACTTGGTGGTAGCAACCCAACGCTTGACCGTGTCCGGCGGTCCGGGTATCCTGCCCTAATGCTCCGACGCGCCGTGCTGCCGCTCTTCCTCGTGCTCCTCCCGAGCACGCTTCCGGCGCAGTTGGTTCCGGGGCGCGATCTGCTCGCCTTTCCCATCGGCCTCACAGCCGAGGCGCCGGCCCTCGGCACCACCTCCGGCTTCGGACTGTGGAATCCCGCGAGCGTGGCGGTGCCGGCGGGCAGCCGCCTTCGCCTCGCCGTGGGCACGATGACGGCCCCGGTGGACGTCGCAGTCACGGCACAGGTCGCGACGGTCGCGGCTCGCTGGCGAGACGGCACCACCATCGCCGTCGGCATGGCGCACGCCGCCGTCGGCGACCTGCTGCGCACAGACTCCGATCCGCAGTCGATTGGCGACGAAATCCCGTACACCACCACGCTGCTCTCGCTCATCGCGGCACGCCCGGTCGGCCCGGTCACGCTGGGCACCGCCCTGCGCGTCCGCAGCGGCACACTCGACAACATCGCCCGCCGCGCGGTCTCCGTGGACTTCGGCGTCATTTCCAAGGGCCTGGGGCCGCGCGATGTGCGGCTTGCCGCCTCCACCTTTCTCGCAAGCCCGTTCTCGCGCGAGCACGAACAGGCCGAGTTGCTCGTCGCCGCCGACGCGCGGTTGGTCGGCACGGACTCCCTGCACACCAGCCGCGCGGGGCTCAGCTACACCGCGGCCGATGGCATGCCCCGCGAAGCCTTTGGCTTCTTGGGCGCCCGCTGGCAGCGCCTCGAGGGGCGCATCGGCGCCGCGCGCACCGAGGCTTACGGCCGGACGAACTGGCGCGGCCGCTTGGGCATCGCCTTCCATCATCGCGGTTACGTGATTGGCGTGGCCCGCGAGGAGAGCGCCGGCAACCTGTCGGCGACCTACCAGTTCACGCTCAGTTCGGTGCTCAAGTGACCACGCGAGCCGCAGCGCTGAACCTGCTCGATCTCACGCCCGCCGAGGCCGAGCAGCGGTTGCGCGCATTCGCCGAGGAGCGCGGCGTTGGCGCCTACCGCGGCAGCCAGACCATGCGCCACCTCTGGGCCCGTCCGGCGCCGGCGTTTGACGCGATGACGGACCTGCCGCTCGAGTTCCGGGCCGCGCTCAGCGAGGGGTTCGCGATCCCGCGCCTCGAACTCGCCGACGAGCAGCGTTCGACCGACGGCACGCGGAAGTTCCTCTTTCGCCTGCACGACGGGCAGACCATCGAGACCGTCGCCATTCCCGACGGCGATCGCGTCACGCTCTGCATCTCGTCGCAGGCCGGCTGCGCGCTGCAGTGCTCCTTCTGCGCCACTGGCCTGATGGGCTTCTACCGCAACCTGCTCCCTTCGGAAATCGCCGGGCAGGTGCGCGAGCTCGCGCTGCTTTCCGAGCCGATTCATCCGACGAACATCGTCTTCATGGGGATGGGCGAACCGCTGATGAACTGGAAGGCGGTGGGCATCGTGCTGTCGATCCTGAACGATCCCAAGGGATGCGGCATCGGCGCGCGGCACATCACCGTCTCGACGGTGGGCGTGCTGCCGGGCATCGAGGCGCTGGCCAAGCGCCCCGAGCAGTTCCGGCTCGCCATCTCGGTGCACGCGCCGACCGATGAGCTGCGCCGCATGCTGATGCCGGTCAACATCAAGTTCCCGCTCGAGAAAGTCATCGACGCCGCCGCGGAATTCAGCCGACGCGTGACGTTCGAGTACGTGATGCTGGGCGGCGTGAATGACCAGCCGGCGCACGCCGCGGAACTCGCGCGCCTCGCCAAGCGGTGCGGCGCCTTCGTGAACCTGATTCCGCTGCACCCGGGCGGGGCCGGCTCGTACACGCCGACGTCGCCCGATGGGATCAAGCGATTCGCCGCGGCCATCGCCAAGCACGGCGTCGAGGTGGCGGTGCGCAAGAGCCGCGGCACCGACATCGCGGCCGCGTGCGGTCAGCTACGGGTAGAGCGTCTGCGGCGGCGCCCGCCACGAGCGCCCGACGAGAATGGTGAGGTCGAGGTAGCGTAGCGAATCGGGGCGCGACTCGATGCGCGCGCCGCCGAGGGCGTCGGCCGCCATCCTGGCCCATTCCGGATGCCCGGACCGATCAAGTACCACCGAACTGTCGCGACGCTCCGCCTGCGGCGCCGTCCCCGTGCCCACGACGTCGAAGCCCTTGTCGCGCAGCCAGGCGGTGGCCAGCCGGCCAAGTCCGCGCGTGGCCGTCGCGTTGATGACTTCCACCTTGATGCGCAACGTATCAGGAACGACTCGCTTCGGGCGCGCCGCCGGCGTCCCGGAGATTTCGCCGCCTTCACTCGGCGCGCGACTGGACGGCGACCGAAAGACACCGCCGACGATCGCGGCGAGGATCACGAGCAGCGCGATGCGCCGGCGCCGGCGCCGGCGCCGGGCGGCGGACGCGTCCGACGCCGGCGACGCTATCGGACCGAGTTCCACAGCTTGACCGTTCCCTCGAAGATCCGATTGCCCTCGCGCAGGGTCCACTCGAGCCGCATGCGCACGGCCTGCCGGAAGACGCCGTCGAAGTTGTGCGGCAGCTGCGCCGCCAGGAACGCGCGGTCGGCATGCATGAAGTTTCGCCCGGGCTCGAGGAAGTCGGCCATGAAGAGCGCGCGACCCGTGCGGTCCCACTGCGGATGTCCCACCGTGTGCCAGCGCACCGCCTCGAGCACGCTCGCGCGTGCCTCCCCTTCCCGCTCGAGCATGGCTGCCGCGGCCGGCCCGTGCAGGATGCCGTCCGGCAGGTCGGGCGGGTCAAAGATCGCGCGCAGCGCGGGCGGCGTCGCGTCGCGCAACGCATCGTGCCAGCGCCCGGCATCGTGCCACGCCTGGGCCTCCGCCGCATCGAGGTGCATGCGTGCGGCCCAGTCGTCCAGCAGGGCGGTCACGCGCGCGATGTGCAGCCGGCGCTTGTCCGAGACGACCGCCCAGGCCGGAAGCTCCGGACCGCTCATGCCGTGCGCTCGTCCAGCGCGGCACGCAGCCCGGCGGCCAGCGCGACGGCGGCGTCCACCGATTCGTTGGCCGCCCGCACGATCGCACTTCCCACCACGATGCCGTCCGCGTGCTGGCCCAGCGAGCGGGCCTGTTCGGGACGGGCAATGCCGAACCCCACACAGATGGGCAGCGTGCAGACCGAGCGCAGGCGGTCGATCGTCTGCGGCAGGTCCGACGGCAGTAGTTCGCTCACACCCGTCACGCCGAGCCGCGAGATGAGGTAGACGAAGCCGCGGCCGTGGCGCGCGATCTCCGCCATCCGGGCGGCGGGCGTGGTGGGCGCGACCAGGCGCACAAAGTCGAGCGGCCCCTCACCCAGCCAGGCTTCGCGCGCGGTATCACTGCCCACTGGAAGGTCGGTGACGAGCACGCCGTGCACGCCCGCCGCGGCCGCCCGCGTGAGCACGTCCGGTCCCGCCGCGATGAGCGGATTCAGGTAACTGAACAGCACGACCGGAATGTCGAGCTTCGCGCGCGACACCATCTCGAGCGCGCGATCGAGCGACACGCCGTGGGCGAGCGCCGCCTGCGAGCTGGCCTGGATGACCGGGCCGTCCGCCATCGGATCGGAGAACGGAACGCCGACTTCGAGCACATCGGCGCCGGCCGACGCGAGCCCCTGCCAGAGCGCGATGCTGGCCTCGGGGTCGGGATGGCCGGCGGTGGCGTAGCAGACGAGGGCGCGGCGGCCCCGGGCGCGGAGCGCCTCAAAGCGAGCAGTAAGCACGGCGGTTTAGACGAAGTAGTCGCCGACGCGAATGCCGTAGCGGTCGGGGTCGGCGGTCTTGATGATCGTGCGGCGGTACTCGCCGTCCTCCGTGCGCTCGGCGAGGTTCACGACCGTCCCCGGATACTGCACGTTGCCCAGGTCGTCGCTGACGATGCGCACGAGCGGACGGGAGAGCAGTTCGGGGTCGGGGTTCGCGCCGTGCACGATGGCGAGCTCGAAGGTGTCGAGCACCACGAAGGTGCCCACCGGGTAGATGCCCAGCAGGTTGATGAAGGCCTTGACGATGATCGGATCGACGCCGCGGCGCGGGTTGTCCCGCATCTCCTGCAGCACCGCCGACGGCGCCATCGGCGTCGTCTGGTACGACCGGCGCGACGTCGCCGCGTCGAAGCCGTCCGCGCAGGCCACGATCTTCGAGTAGAACATCATGTCCTTCGTGCGGAGGCTGCGCGGGTAGCCGGTGAGGTCGCGCTTCATGTGGTGCTGGAAGGCGACCAGCATCGAGCGATACGGGAACTCCTGCTGGTCCTTCACCGAGAAGAGCGCCAGCACGCCGAGCCACGGGTGCCCGGCGATGGCGCGCCACTCGTCGTCGGTGAGCACGTCGGCCTTGTTGATGATCTCCGCGGGAACGCGGGCCTTGCCGATGTCGTGGAACAGCGCGGCCATGCCGAGGTCGTAGAGCTGGAGGCGCGTGAGCGCGAGTCGCCGGCCGAGGGCGATGGAGAAGATGCAGACGTTCACCGAGTGCGTGAACGTGTAGTCGTCGTAGTCGCGGATCGTCGTCAGCCCGACGAGCGACGTCTCATCCGAGAGGATCTGGTCGACGATGCCCTGCACCACGCGCTTGATCTTCTTGATGTTCGCGCTCTGCCCCATGCGCACCGAGTTGATCACGTCCTTGGTGGCCGACACGGAGCGCGCGTAGGTGCGCTTGGCCTTCTCCTTCGACTCGAGGTGCTGTCCGCTCTGGTCCTCGTCCCCCTCCACCAGCGGCCCGAGCTCGAACGACGTGACACCGGTGTCGCCGAGGCGCCTGACCAGCCCCTCGAACCGGTCCACCGCGTCGCTCCCCTGCGGGTTCTGCAGGTACCCGAGCAGCACGGTCCAGTCACGGATGGCGGGGGCGCGCAACGCCTTGAGCTGGCCGATGCCATTCTGCCGGAACTGCGTGAGCAGCGCGCTGAAGCTCGAGTAGTTGTCGAGGTCCAGGCGCAGGCGCGTGCCGTTGACGAAGATGAACTCGCCCGCCACGCGGAACTCGCATTCCTTCTCGCGGGTGATGATCTCGTTGGTGATGAACGACAGTTCCTGCAGCGACTGCTGGACGACGGAGTTCTCGAACGGATAGAGGCGGAGGTTCCGCATCGTCCCGTAGAACGCCAGGATGAACGACCGGCTGGCCACGCGCACGTACGCTTCGCCGGTCACGTCGGCGAGCGCCTGCATGGCGACGGAGCCGCGCATGGCCACCGAGGGGCGCGACGACGAGGGCGTGGTCACTGGACGCCTCCCCCGCGCAGCGCGCGGCTCACCGCGTTGCGCACGATGACGTCCTTGTCACCGTCGGCGCGCTGCAGCGATTCCTTCGCCGTCGCCGACCCGATGCGCCCGAGCGCCACGGCGGCGCAGGCGCGCAATTCCGGATCTTCCTTCCGCGCGAAGAGCCCGCCCTTGGCGTTGAGGATGCCGTCGAGAAAGGCGATGCCGCCGTCGCCGCAGAGCGACCCGTACAGTTCGAAGAACGCCAGGCGTTCCGTGCGATCGGCCTCGCGCAATTCCTTGCTCTTCACCGCCGCTTCGGCGCGCTGCAGCGCGGGCCGGTACTGGCGCGCCATGAGCGTGCGGGCCGCCTGGACGCGCAGGTCGCGGTCCGGATCGGCCAGCGCCTTCTCCATCGCCTGCATGGCGCCCGGCGACGCGATGTCACCCAGCGCCGACATGACGGCGAGCCGCATCTCGCGATCGCCGTATTCGAGCGCGCGCGCCATCGCGGGCACGCCCGCCGCCGTACGCATCGCCCCGCAGCGGCGAATCGCCTCGAGCGCGACCTCGCGCGAGGGATCGGCGATGAGCTTCACCAGTTCCGCGGTGGCCGATTCCGCGATGCGCGTCGCCGCCCCCTCGAGGAGCGGGCGCAGCCCGACGTTCTGCGCGCGGGGGAGCCACGCGAAAATCGTGGACAGCGCCCCCGGCCGCAGCTGCCCGAAGAGCTCGTTGAGTTCCGCCGCCGAGGGCAGCACGGGCGAGGCATCCATCGCTTCGAGCAGCTGGCCGAGGGCCGCGGGCTCGCTCAGGCGCTCGGACAGCGACGCCAGCCGCGCCTTCGTCTCCGGCTGCACATCGCGCGCCCGGTCGAGCGTCAGCGACGCCTCGCGCAGGAGATACGCCACCGCCGCAAACTGCCCGGCGGACAGCAGGTGCAGCATGAGGGCTTCGATGTGCCCGAGCACCTCGGCGCGCACCAGCGGATCGACCTGGAATTCGAAGATGTCGAGGAGCGAGTCGAGGACGGCGCGCCGAAGGTCGGTCGAGTACTCGCGCAGCGTCTCCTGCCGCAGGTACTCCACTTCCTTCTCGTCGAGGAAGTAGAGCGTGGTGTCGAAGTCCTCCATCCGGACGATTCCGGATCGCCCCTGCTCCTCGGAGGTGCCGCCCGACGACCCGCCCGACTGCGCTTCCTGCTTGGCGTCCAGCACCGCCTCGCTGGGATCCTCCGCCTCACCACCGCTCGACTTCGGCCAGCGCCCCGGCTCGGGCGACGCCTCGAGCGGCGCCGATTCGTCGGAGACGTCCACGTAGCGATACGCCAGCGTCGTGAACTCCTGCTCCCACAGCAGCGTCAGCAGGTCGTCCTGGCTCGGCAGCGCGTGACGCACCTTGGGGATGATGTCGAGAAAGGCGCTGATCTCCTTCTCCTCGAACCCCCGCTGCAGCGTGAGTTCGCGCAGCCCGTCCTTGAACAATGTCCACGGCAGCGAGTCCGACGCCTTCGTCGGCTCCTCGAAAACCTTCTGTCCGTACCACTCGAGCGCCGTGTCGGTCACCGCCAGCCGGATGGCATCGGTCTCCGCCCACAACGGCGCGAACACGGCGCGCGCCAGCTCGAGCGAGCGGACGTAGCTCGGGTTGTTGTGGTTGTTCAGGTAGAGCAGGTGCGCACGAATGGTCTTGTCGAGCTGCCGCAGCATCTCCGAAACCAGCTGCGGAGAAAACGGCGGCTCGAGGTCGTCGGGCCCCTGCATCGGGACGGCGGCCGTGGGAACGGTCATCTATAGAACATACGGCGTTTGCGCGCGCTCGTCACGGTCAGGCCGGGGGCGTGGCGAGTTCGCTCACCTGGGCGACGTCCTTGTCACCCCGGCCGCTGACGCACAGGAGCACCGGTTCATCGCGGCGCCAACGGCCCCGCTGCGACGCAATCCACGAGACGGCGTGCGCCGTCTCGAGCGCCGGGATGATCCCTTCCAGCCGCCCGAGCAGCGCGAAACCCTCGAGCGCCTCGTCGTCGGTCACCGACACGTACGTCGCCCGGCCGGAGTCCTTGAGGTAGGAGTGTTCGGGGCCGACGCCCGGATAGTCGAGTCCCGCCGAAATCGAGTGCGCCGGATGCACCTGCCCGTGCTCGTCCTGCAGCAGGTAGCTCAGCGCGCCATGCAGCACGCCGGGCGTGCCGCTGGTCAGGCTCGCCGAGTGCGCCCCGCTGGCGAGGCCGTGCCCCGCCGCCTCGACGCCGACGAGCTCAACCGACGAGTCCTCCACGAAGGCGTGGAAGATGCCCATGGCATTGGAGCCGCCGCCCACGCACGCCACCACGCTGCGCGGCAGGCGTCCCGCGCGCTCGAGCATCTGCGCGCGCGCTTCACGCCCGATGATCGCCTGGAAGTTGCGCACCATCCGCGGATACGGCGCCGGCCCGACCACCGACCCGATGATGTAGTGACTCGTCGGGCAGGTGGTGACCCAGTCGCGAATCGCCTCCGTGGTCGCGTCCTTGAGCGTCCGCGTGCCGGCAGTGACCGGCACGACGGTCGCTCCCATCAGTTGCATGCGATAGACGTTGAGCCGCTGCCGTCGCATGTCCTCTTCGCCCATGTAGACGACGCACTCCAGCCCGAGACGTGCACAGACCGTGGCCGTGGCAACGCCGTGCTGTCCCGCGCCGGTCTCCGCAATGATGCGCCGCTTGCCCATGCGCCGCGCCAGCAGCGCCTGCGCGAGCGCGTTGTTGATCTTGTGCGCGCCGGTATGATTGAGGTCCTCGCGCTTGAGCCAGACGGGCGCACCGACCAGTTCGGAGAAACGCGGCGCGTCGCAGAGCGCAGAGGGGCGCCCCACGTAGTGCTGCAGCATCCCGTCCAGTTCGGCGTGAAACGCCGGGTCGGCCAGCGCCGTCTCGAGCGCCTGCTCGAGCTCATCGAGCGCCGGCACGAGTGTCTCGGGCACGTACCGTCCGCCGAACACCCCGAAGCGTCCGTCCACCACGTCCTGCGTCCCCATCTCACCGACCTCCGCGCGCCGCCGCGTGGGCAAAGGCGCGCATCTTCACATGATCCTTGATTCCCGGCGCCGTCTCGACGCCTGAGGATACATCCACGACATCCGGCCCGACCAGCCCGATCGCCTCTTCCACGTTGCCGGGATGCAGTCCGCCGGCCAGCACGAGGCGCGCCGGCCGTCCCCCCAGTTCAATCTCCCGACGGAGCCGCGCCCAGTCGACGGCCGTCCCGGATCCGCCGAGCACCCCCGGCACGAGCGCGTCGACGAGTACGGCGTCGACGCCTGCCGCCGCATCCCGCAAGGCACCATCGGCGATCAGATCGCCCACGCGCAGCACGCGCCAGATCTCCCCCCCAAAGCGTGCCCGCAGGGCGGCGACCAGCGTGGCATGGGAGGCGCCGTGCAACTGCGCCACGTCGAGCGACGCCTCCGCGGCCAGCGCCGCGATCTCGTCGGCCGACTGCGCACCGAATACTCCAACGCGCCGCGGCGCCGATCCGTTCGCCACCCGGGCGCCATCGAGCACGGCCCGTGCCGCGGAGGCGTCGAGCCGCCGCGGCCCTCCCGCGAAGATCACGCCGACGTATGCCGCGCCAAGCGTCGCCGCAAGTTCGGCGTCGCCCGCGCGCATCAGCCCGCAGAACTTGACCTCAGCCACGCGCGCTCCGCGGAATCCCCGTCAACCGCCGCACGGCGTCGGCGGGCGAGGCGGAAAGACTCAGCGCCGATCCAACGAGCACCGCGTCCGCGCCGAGTGACGCCGCGCGGTGCACGCCCGCCGCATCCTGCACGCCACTCTCGTAGACCGCGAGGCGATCCGGAGGCACGAGCCGCAGCAGGCGTTCCGAGACCGCGTCATCGATGCGCAGCGTCTCGAGATTGCGGTTGTTCACGCCGATGACCCCGTGCGGGACGCCCAGCGCGCGCTCGAGCTCCTCCGCGTTGCGAACCTCGAGCAGGACGTCGAGGTCCAGCGACTTCGCCGCCGCGGCCAGCGCGTAGAATCGGGCGACCGGCAGCGCCCGGGCAATCAGCAGGACGGCGCTGGCGCCGGCCAGCCGCGCCTCGAGCAGCTGCACTTCGTCAACGAGGAAGTCCTTGCGAAGGAGCGGAAGCGCGACGGCGCGATGCGCCCGCTCCACATCCTCCAGCGACCCGCCGAACTCCGACGGTTCCGTGAGGATCGAGAGCGCCGAGGCGCCACCGTCCGCGTACTGCGCCGCGCGCACGGCGGCGTCCAGCGAACCGTCGAGTTCGCCTTTGCTGGGCGACCGCCGCTTGATCTCGGCGATCACGGCCACATCAGTCCCGTCCAGCGCCGAGCGCAGGGACGCCGGCGGCGCCAGCGTGGCGACCAGCCGCTCCAACTCGCGCTGTCGCGGGCGCACCGCGGCGGCCCGTTCGGCCGAACGGGTCGTGAGGCGCCCGAGGGGGCCTTCAGGAAGATGCCACGGTGCCTGTTGCGCTTCGGTCAATCTTCGGATACCGTTACTTCGGGGTTTGTTCGCTCGTCTTCGGGCGAAGAACTGGTGGACCACATCCTTACCCATTCAGGAACCGTCGCCATGCCGCTCACCAAGCGCCAGCGCCAGATACTCGACTACCTCCAGGGGTACCAGGGCGAGCACGGGTACGCCCCCAGTTTCGAGGAAATCGCCGCGCACTTCAACTATAACTCGCTGGCGACGGTGCACGAACACCTCACGAATCTCGAGCGGAAGGGCTACATCAAGCGCAGCTACAACGAGAGCCGCGCGATCGAGATCCTCCCCTCCGAGGCGTTCCCGCAGTCCATCGAACTCCCCCTGCTGGGCGCCGTGGCCGCCGGCATGGCCATCGAGCACTCGACGACGGGAGAGACGGTCGCCGTTCCCGATGACTTCGTCCGCCGCGGCGGCGCGCACTATGTGCTGCGGGTGCGCGGCAACTCGATGATCGACGATCACATCGCCGACGGCGACCTGGTGGTGGTGAACCAGCGACAGACGGCGGACAACGGCGAGATGGTCATCGCGATGTTGAACGGCTCGGCCGCCACCGTCAAGCGCTACTATCGAGAGCGCGACGGACGCGTGCGGCTGCAGCCGGCCAACGAGGCGCTCGCGCCGATGTACTTCGACCGAACCGACGACATCCGCATCGAGGGCGTGGTCGTGGGCGTGATGCGAAGGTTCTAGGCGCGGTGCGATGGTTCCCGCGAAGAGGCCGGCGTCCCGTGGATGCCGGCCTCTTGCGTTTGATTACCTCGCGGCGCGCGCGGTGGCCGCCCGCAGCTTCTCGAGGGCAGAGCGCCCCGCCCCGTCGCGCAGTGCGGCGCGCGCCAGTTCCAGTGCCGACGGGTAGTCCCTGGCGAGGCCGGCCACGTAGATCGCCGCGGCGGCGTTCATCGTGACGGCGGCCACGGCCCCCGGCCGGCCGCGTCCGCCCAGCACCTCCTCCACGACGCGCGCATTCTCCGCCGGCTCGGCGCCGGCAAGATCGAGCGCGCTGGCCGGAGACACGCCAACGCGCTCGGGTTCGACCGTCCACGACCGCGCCTCGCCGTCCACGAGTTCCAGCACCATCGTGGATCCCAGCGGGGAAATCTCATCGAGCCCGGGCGCACCGTGCACCACGAGGCTGTGCGTCGTACCCAGCGCCTGCAGCGCGCCGCCAATCAGCCCCAGCCGGCGCGGATCCGCGACGCCGATGACCTGCCGTCCGGCGCGCGCCGGATTCGCGAGCGGGCCGACGAGGTTCATCACGGTCTGGATGGCCAGTTCACGTCGCACCGGGCCGACGTGCCGCATTGCCGGATGCATGGTCGGGGCGAACATGAAGACGATGCCGGCCTGCTCCAGCACGTCCCGCATGCGCTCCACCGACAGGTCGATGCGCACGCCGAGCGCCTCGAGCACGTCGGCGCTCCCGGACTTGGAGGTGAACGAGCGATTGCCGTGCTTCGCGACGCGCACCCCCGCGCCGGCCGCCAGCAGCGCCGCCGCCGTCGAGATGTTGAACGTGGTGAGACTGCCGCCGCCCGTGCCGCAGGTGTCCACGAGAAGCTCTGGCGCCGCATCGGGGAGGACCAGCATCTGGTCGCGCAACGCGCTGGCCACCCCCGCCAGCTCGTCCGGCGTCTCGCCCTTCACGCGCAGCCCCATCAGCAGGGCCGCGACATGGACGTCGGATCCCTCCCCGCGCATCACCGCCGCGAACGCCTGAGCCGCTTCCGTGCGGGTGAGCGACTCGCCCGCGCCGAGCCGGCGGAGGGCGTGCGGAAGCGCCGTGTCAGTCATGCATGCGGTCCATCAGGCGCTCCGGGAGGCGCGCCTCGAGGGCGATGAGCGAAATCACCAGCCCCAGCAGCCGCACGCGCTCGACGTCCTCTTCCACGAACAGGCCGCGCTGCACGCGGTTGGTCAGGTTGACGACGCCGATCAGTTCGTCGCGGATGACCAGCGGGAAGGAGATGAAGGATCCCGTGGTCAGGTACTCGTCGCGCAGCAACGGCTGTGCCTGTGCGTCGGAGGCGTCCACCACGAGCAGCGGCTGGCGGCTGGCGGCAACGCGTCCCGCGACACCCTGCCCCACGGTGATGCGCGAGCCCTCCCGCACGTGCGGAGCGAGCCCGCGCGAGGCGGCGAGGTACAGGGTCTCCGGTTCCGGGGCGCGCAGGAAGAGCGAGCAGCGCATCGCCTGCATGTCGTCGCCGACGAGCGCGAGCAGTCCCTCCGCGAGGCGGCGCGGATCGACGTGGTGTGCCGCCTGCTCGAGCACCCGGTCGAGCAGGTAGATGGTGCGGGTGCGCTGCCGCAGCGCTTCGCTCCGGCGATGCAATTCGATGTGCGCCTGCTCCAGCTGCCCCACCGCCGCCGTCACCTGCTGCTCGAGCGCGCGCAGCCGCGCCGCGTTGCGCCGCTGCTCCTCGGCGACGCGCGCCGATTCGCGCTCCTTCTGGACCAGCTGGCCGGCCTTGGCCGCCTCGGCCGCGCCGCGCGCGAGATGCAGCTGCTGCTGCATCTCGGCGAGTCGGGCGACGTATTCCCCGTGCACGCGCTGGGTGACGTCCTCGAGGGTGCGGGCGGCCTCGGCGCGCGCCTCGCTCTCGGCAAAGCGGCTGTGCGCCAGTTCGAAAAGCGCCGCCAGCGCATCGGCGCCGACCATGGCCCGCGCGCCGAAGACGCGCCGCGGCTCGAGCAGCGCGAGCACGGCCGCCAGTTCGCCGTCGAAACGCACACCGCGCAGGGCAAGGTCGACCGGCTCGGACAGCACGGGCAGCTGCAGCATGCGGCCGAAGGTCTCCGCTTCGTCGCCGACGTCCGCGAAGGCACCGCCGGCCTGCACACGCTGCACCACGTGTTCCGGGAACTGCTTCAGCGAGATGTCCAGCGACGTCCGATGCGTCTTGCCGCCCTCGCAGCCCACACAGGCCACGATCTGCGACGCCCGCGCGTCCACCGGCAGGAGCGCGATGACGGCCGCGCGGTCGAGTTCCGCGACCCCTTCCACCAACGCGACGAATGCCGCGTCCAGACCAGGGGCGGCAGCGAGAGCGTGGGCGAGCGAAACGAGGGTGGATTCTTGCATGCGGCGGCGGGGCGTGATGAACCGGTGGAACGCGGCGTCGAGGCCCGGAAAGGCCGGCGCGGCCGCCATCGGGAACGTGAGCGCTACGTCGAGCGCTGTCAATCGGTTGGGCCGTACCTCTTTTCCTTGATCGAGCCTGTGTCGCGGAGTATCTTTTTCGCAATGGCGGGACGCGTGCTCCAGCTCGTGTTGCACTATGACGGCACCGACTTTTCCGGGTGGCAGGTGCAGCCGGAGACGCGAACCGTGCAGGGAACCCTCGAGTCCGTTCTGGTCCGCCTCTGCGGCGGCGCGGTGCGGGTGACGGGCGCAGGCCGGACGGACGCGGGCGTGCATGCCCGCGGCCAGGCGGCGGCAGTGGAAGTACCGGCGCACTGGACGCCCGATCGCCTGAGGCATGTGCTCAATGCGCAGCTTCCCGACGACGTCTTTGTAGCGGCGGTGCACGAGATGCAGCCGGAGTTCCACGCGCGGTACAGCGCGACCAGTCGGCGGTATAGCTATTCAGTGGGGCTCGACGAGGCAGCCCAATCGCCCTTTCGGCGGCGATGGGAGTGGCCCGTGGCGAAGCCCCTCGATGGCGACGCGCTGGCGTGGTGCGCGGCCGCGCTGCTCGGGGAGCATCGGTTCTTCGGGTTCGCGGTTCGTGGCACGGCGCCGGACGATGACGACCATCGCTGCGAAGTTCGCTTCGCGCGCTGGCGCGTGGTGCCGGGCGGCATGGTCTTCGACGTCGAGGCCAATCGTTTCCTGCACCACATGGTGCGCTTCCTCGTCGGCACGATGGTCGAGGTCGCCACGCACCAGCGCCCGCGCGACGACTTCATCGCGCTGCTCGCCGCCGCTGCCAACGATGAGGTTTCACCGCCGGCGCCTGCCTGCGGACTGTGCCTCGAGCAGGTCACCTATCCCGCCGCCCTGTACCTCACCGCCTGATGCGCATCTTCCACGCTTCCGTCGCCCTCGATGAAGTTCGCTGGGCGTTCGCCGCCGGCTTGATCGATGGCATCGTCGCGACGCCGGCCGTCATCGCCTCGCAGCTCCCCAACGCCGACCCGCGCGAACTCGTCCAGGAGCTCTCGTCCGCGGTCCCGCTCCCCGTCATCGCCTCCGCCCGCGCCGTCAACCGCGACGACCTCTACAAGGGCGCCCGTGAGCTCACGCGGCTCGCCGAGCAGGTGATCGTCGCCATCCCGCTGGTGGAGGACGCCCTCCCCGCCATCAAGCGGCTGAGCGCCGAGGGAGTGCGCGTCGCGGCAACCCTGGTGCACAACGCCGCGCAGGCCACGCTGGCCGCCAAGGCCGGCGCCTCGCTCGTGACCATCGCGGTGGACGCGGCGGCGCACGTGGGTGACGACCCGACGCTCGCCATTTCCGAGTCGCGGGTCATCTTCGACCGCTTCGGCTTCGAGTGTGACATCATTGCCGCCGGCCCGGCGAGCGCCCGCGCGTTCACCGATGCGCTGACGGCTGGCGCCGACGGCGCCGTGGTCGCCACCGACGTGCTCAAGGCGCTGTTGCAGCACCCCCTCACGGACCGCGGCTTCGACCGGTTCCTCGGCGAGATCAGCCGCCGTCCCAAGCCCCGCCGCCCCCGATGAGCATGCGCCGCCTCACTCCGTTCTGTTTCGCCCTCCTGCTGGCCTGCGAGGGCGCCGCGCCCTCGCATTCGGCGGCGCAGGGCGTCACCGCGCGCCGCGACGCCAACGTGCAGATCGCGCAGTCGCGCCGCTCCGCCATCACCGAAGCCGTGGCGCGCGTCGCCCCGGCGGTGGTCACCGTGCAGACGGAAACGGTCTTCCGCTCCCCGGTCGACCCGTTCGCCTTCTTCTTCGGCAACAACCAGGGCGGAACGCAGACGCGATCGGGCATCGGCTCTGGCTTCATCACCGAGCCGAACGGGGTGATCGTCACCAATGCCCACGTCGTCTCGGGCGCGTCGAACGTGAGCGTGGCGCTGCGCGACGGAACCACCTATCCCGCCAAAGTCGTCGGCATTGACGAGATGAACGACCTGGCGGTGCTCAAGATCGAGGCGAAGAACCTCCCGACGGCGCCGCTCGGTGGATCACGCGACCTCCTGATCGGCGAGTGGGTGGTGGCCATCGGCAATCCCTACGGCTTCCTGCTCGGCAACTCCGAACCCTCGGTCACCGCCGGCGTCATCAGCGCCACCGGCCGCAACCTCGTGGGTCAGAGCGAGGGCCAGGGCGTCTACGTGGACATGATCCAGACGGACGCGTCCATCAACCCCGGCAACTCCGGCGGACCGCTCATCAATGCCGCGGGCGAGGTGATTGGCGTCAACAGTTCCATCTACACGCCCACCGGCGGTTCGGTGGGACTTGGCTTTGCCATTCCCATCGACCGCGCCAAGCGCGTCACCGAGGACCTGCTGGCGCACGGCACGGTGCGCCGTCCGTGGATCGGCGTGAAGATCGAGCTGCCGCAGCAGAACAACCGCGACGCGCTGCGCGGCGGCGCGATCATCCGCACCGTCACGCCGGGCTCGCCGGCCGCATCGGCCGGCTTGCAGGCGGGCGACATCATCGTGCAGTCGCGCGACCGCGTCGTGCGCAACGCGTACGACTGGGAAGCCGAACTCCTCGAGATGCGGGTGGGCGAGCAGGCCGACGTGCGCATCCGGCGCGCGGGGCGCGAACGCGCGGTCACCGTCCGCATCGCCGACCTGCCGGAAGTGGCCGCACAGAAGGTCTCCGTGCTCAAGGAGATCGAGCTGGTGTCCCTCACGCCGGCCATTCGCAGCGAACGGGGCATTCGCAGCGGCGCGGGGGCCGTGGTCTATCGCATTTCGACCCGCGTCACCGAGGAGCTGGGCCTGCAAGCGGGCGACGTGATTGTGCAGGTCAACCGCTCGCCGGTCACCGATGCGCAGCAGGCCGGGCGCCTGCTCGAGTCGATGACGGGACGTGGCCCCATCCGGATGATCATCGAACGCGGCGGTTTCCTGTATCCCATCGACTTCCAGATCCGATGACCGATTCCGCGACGTGGAGTTCTCCGCTGGCCGAGCGCTACGCCTCGGCGGCCATGCTGCAGCTCTGGTCGCCGTCGTCGCGCTACGGCCTGTGGCGCCGGCTCTGGCTGGCACTGGCTGAGTCGGAGCGCGCGCTGGGCGCGGACATTCCCGAGGCCGCGCTGGCCGACATGCGCGCGCACCTGGACGACATCGACTTCGCCGCGGTGGCGGCAAACGAGAAGCGCTTCCGGCACGACGTGATGGCGCACGTGCACGCGTTTGGCGATGCGGCGCCCGCGGCGCGCGGCGTCATCCACCTCGGCGCCACGTCGGCCTTCGTCACGGACAATGCCGACCTCATCCTGATGCGTCGTGGACTCGAGTTGCTGCGCGCGCGGGTCATCGCGATCCTGCGGGAAATGGCGGCGTTCGCCGAGCGGTGGAAGGACGAGCCGGCCCTCGGATACACGCATCTCCAGCCCGCCCAGCCCACGACGGTGGGCAAGCGCGCGACGCTGTGGATGCAGGATCTCGTGCTCGACCTTGCCGACCTCGACCATCGCGTGGCGACGCTGCCGCTGCGCGGCGTGAAGGGCACCACCGGCACGCAGGCGAGTTTCCTGTCGATCTTCGGCGGCGATCACCAGAAGGTGCGCGAACTGGACCAGCGCGTCACGCGCGCGATGGGCTTCGCGCACTCGCTGCCGGTGACCGGCCAGACGTACACGCGCAAGCTCGACGCGCAGGTGCTCGACGCGCTGGCCGGGGTGGCGGCGAGCGCGGCGAAGTTCGCGTCCGACATGCGGCTGCTGCAGGCCTTCGGCGAGATCGAGGAACCGTTCGAGAAGGAGCAGATCGGATCGTCGGCCATGGCGTACAAGCGCAACCCGATGCGGAGCGAGCGCATCAACTCGCTCAGCCGCTTCGTGCTGTCGCTCGCGCCCAACGCCAACCAGACGCACAGCGTGCAGTACTTCGAGCGCACGCTCGACGACTCGGCCAATCGCCGGCTCGCGGTGCCCGAGGCGTTCCTGGCCACGGATGCGCTGCTGATCCTGATGGAGAACGTGGTGCGCGGCCTCGAGGTGCACCCGGCGCGCATCCGCCGCCGGCTGGCCGATGAACTCCCGTTCATGGCAACGGAAGAGCTGATCGTGCGGGCCGTCCGGGCGGGGGCCGACCGGCAGGCGGTGCACGAAGTGATTCGCGGGCACAGCATCGCCGCCGCGCGCGCCATGAAGGACGACGGCGTGCCCAACGACATGCTCGACCGGCTCGCGGCGGATCCGGCGTATCCGGTGGCCATCGCCGACCTGCGTGACGCGCTCGATCCCGCCCGCTTCACGGGGCGCTCGGCGCAGCAGGTGACGGAGTTCCTGGCCGAAGTGGTGCAGCCGCGGCTGGCCGCCGCCGGCACCGTCGAGGCCGGACGCGAGGAGGTGCGCGTATGACCCCGACGCTGGTGGGCACCACCGACCTGCCGCTCCCGCTCGTGCGCCGCGGCAAGGTGCGCGACGTCTACGCGGTGGGCGACGACCGGCTGCTGCTGGTCGCGAGCGACCGGGTGAGCGCCTTCGACGTCGTGATGCACGAACTCGTGCCGTTCAAGGGCGCCGTGCTGACCCAGATCACCGCGTGGTGGCTGCGCCAGTTCGAGGACGAAGTGGCGCATCACATGCTGAGCGTGGACGCCGCCGAGATCGTGCGGCAGGTGCCCGTGCTGGCCCCGCATGCGCGGGAACTGCGCGGGCGCGCGATGCTCGGCCGTCGCACCGACGTCTTCCCCATCGAGTGCGTCGTGCGAGGGTTCATCAGCGGCTCGGCCTGGAAGGAGTACCAGGCGTCCGGCACGCTCGCCGGCGAAGCACTCCCGACGGGCCTTCAGGAAAGCTCGCCGTTTCCCCGCCCCGTCTTCTCGCCGGCGACCAAGGCGGAATCGGGACATGACGAGAACATCACGGTCGACCGGATGCGGGGCACCGTCGGCGACGACGTGGCCGGCACGCTGGAGCGGTTGGCGCGCCGCATCTACGAGCGCGGCCGCGACCTCGCGGCCACCCGAGGCATCATCATCGCCGACACGAAGTTCGAGTTCGGGCGCGCGCCGGATGGACGCATCCTCCTGATCGACGAGGTCATGACGCCCGACAGCTCCCGGTTCTGGCCCGCCGATCAGTATGCCCCGGGCCGCTCGCAGCCCAGCTTCGACAAGCAGCCGCTGCGCGACTGGCTGGACGGCGAGCGACGCGCCGGACGCTGGGACGGCAATGCGCCGCCCCCGACCCTTCCGAGCGCAGTGGTCGCCGCGACGAGCGAACGCTATCTCGACGCCTTCCGCCGGATCACCGGATCTCCCCTGGACACGAGCGCGCTGCAATGAGATTTGCCCGCGAAGGGCTGCCGTTCATGTGGGCCGCCGCCGTCCTCGCCCTGGCGGTGGTCGCCGCCGCGTTCCGCTGGCCGCGGCCGCTGCTGACGTCCGGCGCGGTGGTCTTCGTCCTGATCGCGCTCTGGGTCGCCTACTTCTTCCGCGATCCGGAGCGCACCGGTGAGCGCGGTCCGCGCCTCGTCATCGCGCCGGCGGACGGCAAGGTCGTGCAAGTCATGGAGGTGGATGAACCCGCCTTCATGCACGGCCGCGCCATCCGGATTGCCATCTTCATGAACGTCTTCAGTGTGCACGTGAACCGCTATCCGGTGAGCGGACGCGTCGCGTACACGCATTACAATCCCGGCAAGTTCCTCAACGCCGCGGTGGACAAGGCGTCGCTCGAGAACGAGCAGTCCTCGGTGGGCCTAGAGAGCGGCGCCCACCGCGTGCTCGTGCGCCAGATTGCCGGGCTGATCGCCCGCCGCATCGTCACGTACAGCCGGCCCGGCGACCAGGCGGACCAGGGCGAGCGCTTCGGCCTGATTCGCTTCGGCTCGCGCGTCGACGTCTATGTGCCCGTCGGCAGCACGCCGCGCGTGAAGCTCGGCGACCATACCTCGGCCGGGACCACCATCATCGCGGAGCTGCCCTGATGCGCCGCCCCAGCATCCCACGCCCGTCGCTCGTGATGCTCCCCAACGGCTTCACGCTGGGCAGCCTGTTCTTCGGCATCTTTGCCATCGTGGCGGCGGCGCGCGGCGAGCACGTGCGCGCCGGCTGGTACATCATCATCGCCGCGTTCGCCGACATGTTCGACGGTCGCATTGCGCGCGCCACGAACACCGGCAGCCGTTTTGGCGAGGAGCTCGACTCGCTGGTGGACGCGATCTCGTTTGGCGTGGCGCCGGCGCTGATGATGTACTTTGCCGAGCTGAACCACACCGGGTGGGACTGGATTTTCGTCTGGCTGTACGTGGCGTGCGCCGTCATGCGCCTCGCGCGCTTCAACATCGAGCAGGCGGGCAGGTCCAAGACGTTCTTCCAGGGCCTGCCCAGCCCGGCCGCGGGCGGCACGCTCGCCACGTACTACTGGTTCTCGCAAACGACGCTGTATCAGGAAACCATGATCGGCGACCTGCCGTGGCAGTCCATTTTGCGCTTCCTGATGGTGACGCTGGCGTTCCTGATGATCAGCAACGTGCCCTACCCGGCCTGGCCGCGCTTTTCCCTGCGCAACTGGTACGGCGCGTTCGGCGTGGTCGTGTTCCTCGCCGTCATCGCCGGCATGTTCTTCCTGCCGAAGCAGTTCTTCTTCCCGCTCGGCGTCGCGTACGTGGCGTCGGGCATCGTCATTGCCATCGTGCGGGGCCTCTTCGACATGAACTCGCCCTTCGACGTCAAGGACGACGACGACGAGTGCGATGACTCGACGGATGCCGAGCTGGCTCCCGCCGCCGCGGGGCATCGCCGTCCCGACGACTACCAACGCCGCCGGCGCCGCCACCGCAATCGTGGCGAGCGCGGCGGCCCCGACCAGGGCGCGCCCGAGGGCCCCACGCCGTGAAGTCATTCCGCGTCAGCGTTCACATCGTCCCGCGCAAGGGACTCCTCGACCCACAGGGCAAGGCCGTCGCCGACGCCCTGCACACGCTCGGCTTCCATTCCGTCACGGACGTGCACGTCGGCCGGCACCTCGTCATCGAGGCGACGGCGGCCGATGCCGCCGCCGCGGAGAAGGCGGTGCGCGAGATGTGCGCCCGCCTGCTGGCCAACCCGGTGACCGAGGACTTCGACATCGCCGGAGTGGCGGCCACATGAAGTTCGGCATCGTCAGCTTTCCGGGATCCAACTGCGACGACGATGCGGTCTTCGCGGCAACGGAGACGCTCCGCCAGCCCGCGGTGAAGCTGTGGCACAAGTCGCATGACCTCGAGGACTGCGACGTCATCGTCCTCCCGGGCGGCTTCAGCTACGGCGACTACCTGCGCGCCGGCGCGATCGCCCGCTTCTCGCCGATCATGCGCGAAGTCGCGGCGCATGCGCAACGCGGCGGGCCGGTGATCGGCATCTGCAACGGTTTCCAGATCGCCTGCGAGGCGGGACTGCTCCCCGGCGCCCTCATGCGCAATGCCGGACTGCAGTTCCTCTCGATGCCGGTGACGATCCGCGTCGAGAACTGCGGCACGCGCTGGACCTCGCTCTGCCAGGAGGGCCAGCGACTCACGATGCCCATCGCGCACGGCGAGGGACGCTATACCGTGGACGCGTCCACGCTCGAGCGCGTCGAGGGCGAAGGCCTGGTGGTCTTCCGCTACGTCGATGCCGCGGGCGAGGCCACCGACGCCGCCAACGTGAATGGGTCACTCGACAACATTGCCGGTGTACGAAACGAGGCCGGCAACGTCGTCGGGCTCATGCCACACCCCGAGCGGGCGCTCGACCCCCTGCTCGGCTCCGCCGACGGACGCGTGCTGTTCGAGTCCGTCCTTGCCACCGTGCACGCCTGAACGGAGCGACCATGCGACGCGCCTTCCTACTTCTTTTTCTCTCCGCCACTCCGCTCGCCGCCCAGGCGGTCATCGACCCGGGCATGGCGAAGGCCGTGGTCGTCCAGCGCCTCGGCGCGCCTGCCATCGAGCGCAGCAGCGGCGACGCGAGCTACCTGTTCTACAAGAACGGTTGCGAGCGCACGTGCGGCATGAATGACGTCGTCGTGCTCGAGAAGGGCGCGGTGGTTGACGCGGTCTTTCGTTCGGCGAAACGCCGCTACAGCGGCACGAGTTCCTCGCCGCGCATGATTCCGGCCGCCGAGGCGATCAAGGCCAAGCCGACCGCACCGCCGGCGGCCCCCGACGCACCGATCACCATCCAGTTGAAGGGACGCAAGCCCTCGCCGGCTGGCGCCTGATCCGCATCCCCCTGGCGGCTCCCCGCCCCGCCCGATTCACCTCTCCACTTCCGTGCAGCCATGCCTGACCATCACAAGACACATCATCCGGACGACTTCCAGCCGCCACGTCCGGCCGACTTCCGGAAGCCCCGCACCGAGGACGAGTACTTCCTCAAGCTCGACGCCGAGCTGATCAAGGCACACCGCGCCCGCCTCGACGCCGAGCGCAAGCACGCGGAGCGCCACGCGTCGCACAATAAGTGCCCCAAGTGCGGCGCCGACCTGCAGCCGACGAAGCACGGCCACATCATGATCGACGTCTGTCCGAGCTGCAAAGGCGTGTGGCTCGATGCCGGCGAGCTCGAGATGATCGAGCACGTGCAGGAATCCAAGGTCGGCACCTT
Source organism: Gemmatimonadaceae bacterium (assembly GCA_036504815.1). Taxonomy (NCBI): domain Bacteria; kingdom Pseudomonadati; phylum Gemmatimonadota; class Gemmatimonadia; order Gemmatimonadales; family Gemmatimonadaceae; species Gemmatimonadaceae bacterium. The sequence goes on from DASXUN010000012.1 coordinate 349,066, forward strand.
CCTTTCGGACCTCCTGAAGGGCCTCAGCCAAAAGTGACCGCGACTCCACGCCCCGGCGATCCCGTCATCACCCCCGCGCTCGTCGCCGAGCACGGGCTCACCGCCGACGAGTTTGAGCGCCTGCGCGCCATGCTTGGCCGCGAACCCACGTTCACCGAACTTGGCATCATCTCGGCGCTGTGGAGCGAGCACTGCTCGTACAAGCACTCGCGCCCGGTGCTCAAGACGCTGCCCACCACGGCCCCGTACGTGCTGCAGGGGCCCGGCGAGAACGCCGGCGTCATCAGCATCGGCGACGGGCTGGCCGTCGCGTTCAAGATCGAGTCGCACAACCATCCCTCGGCGGTCGAACCGTATCAGGGCGCGGCCACCGGCGTGGGCGGCATCCTGCGCGACGTGTTCACGATGGGCGCGCGCCCGATTGCCATGCTCAACTCGCTCCGTTTCGGGTCGCTCGACACGCCGCGGGTCCGCTACCTGGTGGGCGGCGTCGTCAAGGGCATCGGCGATTACGGCAACTGCGTCGGCATTCCCACGGTCGCCGGCGATGTGATGTTCGACGCGGCGTACGAGGGAAATCCCCTCGTCAACGCCATGTGCGTCGGCATCCTCCGCGAGGAGGACCTGATCCGCGCCAAGGCCGAGGGCGTGGGCAATCCCATCATTGCGGTGGGCGCCCGTACCGGGCGCGACGGCATCCACGGCGCGTCCTTCGCGTCCGAGGACCTGAGCGACTCCAACGACGCCAAGCGCCCGCGCGTGCAGGTGGGCGATCCCTTCACGGAGAAGCTGCTGCTCGAGGCGTCGCTCGAGCTGATCACCAGCGGCCACATCGTGGCCATTCAGGACATGGGAGCCGCCGGCCTCACGTCGTCGTCGGCCGAGATGGCCGAGCGCGGCGAGGTGGGCGTCACCATCGACACGCGCAAGGTGCCGCAACGCGAACCGGGCATGACGCCGTACGAGATCCTGCTCAGCGAGTCGCAGGAGCGCATGCTCGTCGTCGCCAAGCAAGGGCACGAAGACGGCGTGAAGCAGATCCTGACCAAGTGGGACCTGACGGCTGAGGTGATTGGCGAGGTCATCGCCGAGCCGGTCTATCGCGTGACTGAGGGCGACCACATCGTCGCCGAGTTCCCCGGCACGCGCCTCGTCACCGACTGCCCGCAGTACCATCCGGAAGCGCGCGAGGCCGACGAGGCCGTGGCGCGCCGCACGCGCGACGTGCACGCGATTGCGGAGCGCCCCGAGGAAGCCGATCCGGCATGGACCCTCGAGCGCCTGCTCGAGTCGCCCACGATCGCGAGCAAGCGCTGGATCACCACGCAGTACGACTCGACGGTGCGCACGAACACGGTGATGGGCCCGGGCGAAGGTGACGCGGCCGTTATTCGTATTCGAGGCACGCGCAAGGCGATTGCCCTCAAGACCGACTGCAACGGCCGCTACGTCTATCTCGACCCGCGCGTCGGCGGCCGCATTGCGGTTGCCGAGGCCGCGCGCAACGTGGCCTGCACCGGCGCGCGTCCGATGGCCATCACGAACTGCCTCAACTTCGGCAATCCCAAGAAGCCCGACGTCTTTTTCCAGTTCCGCGAGGCCGTCTTTGGCATGGGCGATGCCTGCCGCGCGCTGGGAACGCCCGTGACGGGCGGAAACGTCTCGCTGTACAACGAGAATCCGCAGGGCGCGGTCTACCCCACGCCGGTCATCGGCATGGTGGGACTGATTGACGACGTGAAGCATGTCACCCGCGCCCCGTTCAGCGCCGAGGGACACAGCATCGTGCTGCTCGGCGACAACACCGCCGAACTCGGCGGCAGTGAATACCTCGCGTGGGTGCACGGCGTGGTGGCCGGCGCCCCGCCGGCCTGCAACCTCGAGGCGGAGAAGCGGCTCGTCGACGCGCTCCTCGCCGCCATCGGCGCCGGGCAGGTGGCGTCGGCGCACGACTGCTCCGAGGGCGGCCTGGCCGTGGCGCTCGCTGAGTGCTGCATCTCGAGGGAGGCGCGTCCGCTTGGCGCCCAGGTGGACCTGTCGGCCTGGTCGTCGCTCCCGCTCCGCGCCCTGCTCTTCGGCGAGGCACAGGGTCGTGTGGTCGTCTCCACCACCGACCCGTCCGCGGTGGTCGCCATGGCGAAGGCGCACGGCGTGCCAGCCGCCGTCATTGGGACGGTTCGCAGTGCCGGCGCCGGCCTCGTCATCACGGTGGGCGACCGGGGCATCCGCGCCTCGACGGCCCGACTGTCGCAGGCATTTCATGGCGCGCTCCCTCGTGCGATGCAGCGCGCCGCCGCCGAGGTCGTCACCGAAGACCCGGCGCTGGTCGGAGGGACTCGCTGATGTGCGGCATCTTTGGCATCAAGGGCAGCCCTGACGCGGCGCGCATCACGCACCTCGGCCTCTACTCGCTGCAGCATCGTGGGCAGGAGTCGGCCGGCATCGTCTCCGTATCGGAAGACGGCACGGCGCAGACCGTGCGCAAGATGGGACTCGTATCCGACGGCTTCGAGGAAGAACGGATCGCCCTGCTCGACGGCCCGACCGCCATCGGGCACACCCGCTACTCGACCGCCGGCACGAGCACGATCGACAATGCCCAGCCGGTCTTCGTGCGCTTCCGCGGCGGACACATTGCGCTGGCGCACAACGGCAACCTCACCAACGCCGTGCAGCTGCGCGAGGCGCTCGAGGCGGAGGGCTCGATCTTCGCGTCCAGCATGGACAGCGAAGTGATCGTGCACCGCATCGCGAAATCGCGCGCCGCCAAGCCGGAGGAGCAATTGGCGGATGCGCTCACGGGCGTGGAAGGCGCGTTCTCGCTGGTGGTCGTCATTGGCACGACGCTGCTCGCCGCGCGGGATCCGCACGGTTGGCGTCCGCTGGTCATTGGCCGGCTCGGCGATGCGTGGGTCTTTGCGTCCGAAACGTGCGCCCTCGACATCGTGGGAGCCAGCATCGTGCGCGATGTGAGCGCCGGCGAAATCGTCGCGGTGGACGCCGACGGCCTGCGGTCGCTGACCTTCGCCGCGCCGGGTCCGCTGCACCGGTGCGTCTTCGAGTACATCTACTTCGCGCGCCCCGACAGCCAGGTCTTCGGCGGGTCGGTGGACCGGGCGCGTCGCGCGCTCGGCCGGCAACTGGCCAAGGAACAGCCCGCGCCCGGCGCCGACATCGTCTTTGCGGTGCCGGACTCGTCAAACGCGGCGGCGCTCGGCTACGCCGAGGCATCGGGGCTGCGCCTCGAGCACGCGCTCATTCGCAACCACTACGTCGGGCGGACCTTCATTCAGCCGACGCAGGCCGGGCGCGACGCGAAGGTGAAGGTGAAGTACAACGCCGTGCGCGAAGTGCTCGATGGCAAGAGCGTCGTGATGGTGGACGATTCCATCGTGCGCGGCACGACGACGCGCGGCCTCGTGGCGCTGCTGCGCGGCGCCGGCGCCCGCGAGGTGCACATGCGGGTGTCGTCGCCGCCAATCACCGGTCCATGCTACTACGGCATCGACACGCCGGAGCGCGAGCAGCTGATCGCCGCCAACATGTCGGTGGCCGAGATCGCCCGTGCCATCGGCGTTGACTCCCTCGGGTATCTCTCGCTGGATGGCATGCTCGGCGCCGTCCCCGACGGACCGGATGGCTTCTGCCACGCCTGTTTCTCCGGCCAGTATCCCACGCAGCCCCCCTTGGACATCAAGCGCTACCGGTCCGGCATCTGACGCCTGATCGCCATCCCCTTGGAGGGGCTGCCCCGTGACGCAAAAGGTCTTTTTCTTTGGCGATGGCCGCGCGGAAGGGACGCGCGAATGGAAGGATCTTCTCGGCGGGAAAGGGGCAAACCTCGCGGAGATGACGAACATTGGCATCCCGGTGCCTCCGGGGTTCACGATTTCGTGCCCGATGTGCGACGCCTATCTGGCCGACGGCAAGATACCGGATGGCCTGCAGGAGGAAGTCGAAGCCGCGATCAGCCGCCTCGAAGCGTCGATCGGCCGCCAGTTCGGCAGCGTCGAACACCCGCTGCTCGTCTCGGTGCGCAGCGGCGCGCGCGTCTCGATGCCTGGGATGATGGAGACGATCCTCAACCTCGGCCTCAACGACCAGACGGTCGAGGGGCTCGCCAGGGAGAGCGGCAACCCGCGCTTCGCCTGGGATTCCTACCGCCGCTTCCTGCAGATGTACGGCGAAGTCGTGCTCGGCGCGTCGGCGCACCTGTTTGAATCGCTGCTCGCCGCCAAGCGCATGGTGTCTGACGTCAAGAACGACTCCGACGTCCCGGTCGAACTGCTGCAGGCGCTCGTCGTCGAGTACAAGGCGCTCATTCGGTCGCACACGGGGCGTCCCTTCCCGATGGAGCCGCGCGAGCAGCTGTGGGGTGCCATCCAGGCGGTCTGGCGCTCGTGGATGATCCGGCGGGCCGTGGACTACCGGCGCCAGTACAACATCGCCGAGGCGCCGGGAACGGCGGTCAACATCTGCTCGATGGTCTTTGGCAACCTCGGCACCGACTCCGGCACCGGCGTTGCCTTCACGCGCGACCCCTCCACGGGCGAGAAGCGGTTCTACGGCGAATTCCTCGTGGACGCGCAGGGCGAGGACGTCGTGGCCGGCATTCGCACCCCGCTCGCCATTTCCGAGATGGCGCGGCTCTGGCCGGGTCCGTACCAGCAACTGATGGAAGTGCAGGAGAAGCTCGAGCGCCACTTCCGTGACATGCAGGACCTCGAGTTCACGGTGGAGCGCGGCAAGCTCTTCCTGCTGCAGACACGCAACGGCAAGCGCACCGTGGGCGCCGCGGTCCGCATCGCGCGCGACATGGTGGGCGAGGGGCTCATCACGCAGGGCGAAGCGGTGCGCCGCGTGCAGCCCAACCAACTCGACCAGTTGCTGCACCCCGTCATCGACACCGGGCGCGGTCACACGCCCATCGCTACCGGCCTGCCGGCGAGCCCTGGCGCCGCGAGTGGCGTCGCGGTGTTCGACGCCGACGTCGCCGAGATGCACGCGAAGAAGGGCGACAAGGTCATCCTGATCCGGGACGAGACCACGCCCGATGACTTCCACGGGATCGTGGCGGCCCGCGCCGTGCTCACCGCCCGCGGCGGCATGACCAGCCACGCGGCCGTGGTCGCGCGCGGGATGGGCAAGTGCGCCGTCGTCGGCTGCGGCGCCCTCAAGGTGGACGCCGTGCATCGGCAGTTCAGTGTCGGCGACACGATCGTGCGCGAGGGCGAGTGGCTCACGGTGGACGGCGCCTCCGGCCACGTCTACGTGGGCGACCTGCCGACGCAGCCAAGCGAAGTGATGCGCGTGATGCTCGGCGAACTGCCGCCGGACAGCGCGCCCGTCTACCAGGCGTACAGCGACATCCTCGGCTGGGCCGACGGCGTGCGGCGACTGAAGGTGCGCACCAACGCCGATACCCCGCATGACGCGCGTCAGGCGCGCCAGTTCGGCGCTGAGGGGATCGGGCTCTGCCGCACGGAGCACATGTTCTTCGAAGGCGATCGCATCACGTCCATGCGTGAGATGATCTGTGCGCACGACGAAGCGGGCCGGCGGCGGGCGCTGGCCAAGCTGCTGCCGATGCAGCGGGCCGACTTCGAGGGGATTTTCGAGGCGATGGACGGTCTCCCCGTCACCATCCGCCTCCTCGATCCGCCGCTGCACGAGTTCCTTCCCCATGGCGGCGGCGAAGAGGCCAAGCTGCTGGCGCGCACGCTCGGCGTCACCCGGCAGGAACTGACGCACGTCATCGAGTCGCTGCGCGAGACAAATCCGATGCTCGGGCATCGGGGCTGTCGCCTGGGCATCACGTATCCCGAGATCACGGAGATGCAGGCCCGTGCGATCTTCGAGGCCGCCGCGCACGTCACCGCGCGGGGCGTGAAGGTGCTCCCCGAAGTGATGGTGCCGCTCGTGGGGTCGTTCCGCGAGTTCGAGAACCAGCGCGCCATCATCGACCGCATCGCCGCCACCGTGGCCAAGGAGACCGGCGTCGAGGTGCCCTTCCTCACCGGCACGATGATCGAGCTTCCGCGCGCCGCGCTCACCGCCGACGAGATCGCCGGTGCCGGCGCGCAGTTCTTCTCCTTCGGCACCAACGACCTGACGCAGACGACGCTCGGGCTCAGCCGCGACGACGCCGGTCGATTTGTGCCGTTCTACGTGGAGCGCGGGGTCTTCCCCAACGACCCGTTCCAGGTCCTCGACGTGGACGGTGTGGGCAAGCTGATCACCTATGCCGTGCGCGAGGGGCGCAAGGTGCAGGCGAAACTCAAGGTGGGCATCTGCGGCGAGCACGGCGGGGAGCCGCGCTCCATCGCCTTCTGCCACGAGCAGGGGCTTGATTACGTGAGCTGTTCGCCGTTCCGCGTGCCGATTGCCCGGCTCGCGGCGGCGCACGCCGCGCTCGAATAGGCAACCTGGAGCGTCGCTCGGCCGGGCCCCGCGCATTCCGCGCGGCCCGGCCGAGTGCTTTTGCGACGCGGCGGACTACGAAGAGAGCGATCGGCTCAGGACGCGCGCCAAGTTGTCGGCCATCGGCGCCACCGCGGCGGTGTCGAAGTCGCCCATGAACGACGTCTGCAGCCACTGTCGCGCGCGCAGGTAGCCGCTCTCCCAGCTGATCGCGAAGCCGGCGTTGTGCATGCGCGCGGCGAGTTCCGACGTGTCGCGCGCCGAGCCCGCCTGCCACGTCGCCACCGAGGGCGATGCATCGGCACCGGACACGAGCGGCTCGTGCCCGCTCGCCGCCATCCGCGCCCGCAGCACGCCATCGGCCGCGACGATCGCGGCGTACCGGGCGGTCCAGTCGGTCGTCGCGAGCGCCGTGGCCAACGCGCCCACGAGCATCGATGACTGCGTGTACGGCACGCCATCACCGTCGAGGTAACGCGCCAGGTCGAGATAGCGCGGCATGGACTCCTCGCCCGACTGCGGCAGCTCGTCGCAGCAGACGACGGACAGCCCGGCCACCGCGCCCAGCGCCTTGCCGCTCACGGCTGCGGCGAACGACACCCCGTCCAGCGTGAGGGGCACCGAGCCCACGCTCGAAGCCACGTCGAGCGCGAGCCTAGCCCCCACCACGCCACCGGCCTCGCGGAGCGCGTCGAGGTCGTTGAGCATGCCCGTGCTCGTCTCGTGGTGGACCATCCAGATCCATCCGGCGCCAATGCGTCGCGCGGCCTTGATTACGCGGTCCATCGGCAGCGGCGATCCCCACGGCACGCGCACCGCCTCGTGCTCGATGCGGTGCCGCCGCGCGTGATCGACCAGTCGCTCGCCAAACTCGCCGTTCGAGCAGACCACGGCGGGCGCACCGTCGCGCGCCAGCTGCGCCGCCACCGCGTCGTTGGCCAGCGTGCCCGATCCGGAGAAGACCGCCACGTGCCGTGCGCCGATCAGCGAGAAGAGCGAGCGCCGGATCTGGGCCAGGTCTTCGGCGAACTCCGGCGAGCGATGCGAGCGCAACGGCCCCTCGACACGCCGGCGCACCTCCGGCGACAACGTCACCGGTCCCGTAAGGAACATCGCGGGCTCGGCGCTGCGGTCGGAGGTGAGCCCGAGGAAAGAACCGGCATGCGCCACCGCCGCCTCGCGCGTGACGTACATCGGCTGAAAGGCGGCCTCTTCGGTGCCGACCAGCGGCCCGAACGGGACGAAGCCCATATGGGTGTACAGTTTCAGCTGCCGCGTCGTCGCCGAGATGACCGCCATGTCGAGCCCGCGCACCTCGCACTCCTCGACGAGGCGCATCAGAAGGGCGCGCAGCACCACGCCGTGGCGGTAGCCGGGCTCCACCGCGAGCAGGCGGATTTCGCATGGCTTCCATCCGGCCGGCAGGTAACGGTCCAGATCCGGCAGCTTGGCGTCGAGCGAGAACGGGCGCTCGTCGCGCAGGGCCAGCATTCCCGCCAGCTTGTCGCCATCGCGGACCACGAAGAAAGTCGAGACCCCCTCAAAACGGTCGACGAGGCGGCCGTCCTGACGGGGGGCATGTTGGGGAATCTCGGTTACGAACGTCTGGTGATTCAGCCGGCGGATGTCGTCGAGATCCGCGTCGGTAGCGATGCGGACCGTCAGGGCGGCACTTGCCTCTCGCATGTCTCCTCCGGGTGGCGAGGGTCGGAGGCCCTGTACGGCACGGCCCCCCCGGAACACGCCAGATAACGTAGCACGCCGCGCCCGAAGCGATAGGATGCCGGACGGGCACGCACGCCGCGACTGAAGCGTTAGTTTTGTAGGCACCGGCACTCACATCACGATCAGGAGATCTCTTCATATGGATCGCAAGGCAGAAGCGCAGTGGTTCGGCGACCTCAAGTCCGGCAAGGGGACGATGGCGGTCGGAAGCGGCGCATTCAGCGGGCCCTACTCGTTCATCAGCCGTTTTGAAGGGAGCAAGGACACGAACCCCGAGGAACTGCTCGGCGCCGCGCACGCGGCCTGCTTCTCGATGGCGCTCTCCAACACGCTCGCGCAGCGCGGCAAGCCCGTCACGAACGTCACGACGACCGCCGTCGTGACCGCCGACAAGACGGAGGCCGGCTTCGCCATCACGAAGATTGCGCTCACCACGCGCGGCATCGTCCCCGGCCTCTCGGCCGAGGAGTTCAAGAAGGTGGCGGAAGAGACGAAGACGGGCTGCATTGTGTCGCGCGCGCTCGCGGCGGTGCCGATGACGCTGGACGCCGATCTCGTCGGCTGAGCCTCGGCATCGTTCAACGCAGCATTGCACGACGGGCTCCCGGCGCGATGCCGGGAGCCCGTCGTGTTTCGCCGTGGCCACGCGTTAGGGCTGCACCGCGCACCCCGCCGCCTTCGCGCACTTCGGATCCACGGGCGGCAGCTTGAGACGCGCCGCCTCCTTGTTGAACGCCACAAGGTCCGTCTTCCACACCTGCGCCAGCCGGTCGGTCTGCACCTTCAGCTGACCCGACTGGATGTTAAGGATCTCCGGAATGTTCGACGTGGGTCGCCCGTCACCCGTGCTGACCGCCCGCAGCAGCGAGGCCAGCCGGTTGTTGATCTTGATCGGGAAGTTCAGGGGATCCTGGCCGCTCTGGTTCTGCACCTGATAGATGTCGTCCTCGACGTCGGCCGCGTTCGACGTGAGCCGACTGCCGGCTCCCTGCAACGCGTCATCGCTCGCGCGCGTCAGCCGGTCGGCCACCTGCGCCCTCACGTTGCGAATATCGATGACGGCCTGGTTCGCCTCGCTCACCTTGTCGCGGATGCGGATCGCAAGGTCGAACTGCGCCTGCAGGTCCGCATCCGTCGCCTCGTTGTTCCACGGATTGCGCTTCACCGTGAGCGGCTGGTTCTGCGTGTGGCCGTCCACGTTGAGCCGCACGGTGTATGTCGCCGGCGGCGCCGCCGGTCCGGCGGTGGTCGCGCCCCACAGGATCATCCCCGGGAAGGTCGTGGCCCCTGCAGAGTTCAGGTCCCACGTGAACCGGTGCAGCCCGGCAGTCTTCGGCGGCGGCGCGCTGACGGCGAAGCGGCGTCCACCCCCCGCCGCCGGCGCGACCGCCGCCGTGTCGGGGGTGAAACTGCGGATGACGTTCCCTTTCGCGTCCAGCACATCGATGACCACCGACTTCGCCGGCGTCTTGAGCCAGTAGTTGATGACCGCGCCGGTCGCCGACCGGTACGCCACCGCCGGCGCGAACAGATACGGCTCCGCCGCCGCCGCAATCGCCGGCGTCACCTGCCGCAGCGCCGACGCGTTGTCGAGCACCCAGAAGCCGCGGCCGTGCGTGGCGACCACCAGCTCGTTCTCCTTGACGAGCAGGTCGGAGACCGGCGCGTCGGGCATGTTGAGCCGCAGGGAGCTCCAGTGCGCGCCCTCGTCATGGGACACGTACACCCCGTGCTGCGCCGCGGCATAGAGCAGCCCGCGACGCCTCGGATCCTCGCGCACCGTGTGCACATAGTCATCGGCCCGAATGCCGGCGACGATCTTCGTCCACGTCTTGCCGTAGTCCGCCGTGCGGAAGATGTACGGCGCCTTGTCGTCCATCAGCGGCCGCCGCACCGAGACATACGCGGCCCCGTCGTTGAACGCCGACGCGTCGATCATGCTCACGCGCCCGAACGCCGGCATCTCCCGGGGCGTCACGTTCGTCCATGTCACGCCGCCGTCGCGCGTCACGTGCACCAACCCGTCGTCCGAACCGGCCCAGAGCACGTTCGTGTTCTTCTTGCCCGGGCCGAGCGCGAAGATCACCGCGTAGACCTCCGGGCCGTTCATGTCGCCCGTGATCGGACCGCCGGACGGCCCCATCGTCTTCGGATCGTGGCGCGTCAGGTCACCGCTGATCGCCTTCCACGTCTTGCCGCCATCCGGCGTCATCCAGACGCGCTGCGACGAGACGTACAGCAGGTTCGGATTGGCCGGCGAGAAGATCACCGGGTACGTCCACTGCCAGCGCTCGCGGATCTCGCGCGACGGTTCGCCGGAGTACATCCACGGATACGGATTGACCTCTCGCCCCTGCCCCAGGCGCCGGTCGTACTTGTCGAGGAATCCGCCGTTGTTGGTGCCGGCAAAGTAGATGTCCGGATTCTTCGGGTCGGGCGCCATGTAGCCGGGCTCACCGCCGCCCGCCGTGTACCAGAGCTGCGGCGCGCGTCCCTCCGGCAGCCCCTCGATCTGCCGGCCGCGCGCTGGGCCGAGGTTCCAGTTGAACGGAATGCACAACGTCGTGTTGTCCTGTTGCGAGCCGCACAGGTGATACGGGATGTGCGCCGTCGTGGCGATGCGATAGAACTGCTCGGTCGGGTAGTCCTCCTCGCTCCACCGCTGGCCGCCGTTCATCGACACCGCACCGCCACCGTCGTTGCCAATCACGAGGTGCTGCGGATCATCGGGATCGACCCACAGGTCATGGAAGTCGCCGTGCGTCCCGCTGCCCACCGACGTCATCGTCTTGCCCTGATCCGTCGACCGGAACGCGCTCGTGTTCAGCATGTACACGGCGTCCGCATTCTTCGGGTCGGCCGTCACATGCGTGTAATAGAACGCGCGCTGGCGCACATTGCGGTTGTCGGTCGTGAGGGACCACGTCGCCCCCGCGTCATCCGACTTGAACAATCCGCCCTTCGCATTCTCCACCAGCGCGTACACCCGGTTCGGGTTCGCCGGCGACACCGCCACGCCACTGCGGCCAATCAGCCCCGCCGGCAGGCCAGGATTGCGCGTGATCTCCGTCCACGTCTCGCCGCCATCGGTGCTCTTGAACAGTCCGCTCCCCGTGCCGCCCGACGACATCGTGTATTCCTTGCGGTACGCCTCCCACAGCGCCGCGTACAGCACGTTGGGGTTCGTGCGGTCGACGGTCAGGTCGATCGCGGCGGTGGAGTCATTGCGGAAGAGCACCCGGCGCCACGTCCGACCGCCATCGGTGCTCTTGAACACCCCGCGTTCCGCGTTCGGCGCCGAGTGCTTGCCGAAGGCGGCCACCCAGATGATGTCCGGGTTGGTGGGATGGATGCGAATCTTGGCGATGTTCTCCGAGCGCTCGAACCCCACGTGCGTCCACGTCTTCCCCGCATCGGTGGACTTGTAGACGCCGTCGCCGGCCATGATGTTGCCGCGAATGCAGGTCTCGCCCATCCCGATGAACACCAGGTCGGGGTTCGACTCCGAGACGGCCACGGCGCCCACCGACGCCGAACGGACCTGTCCGTCCGTCACCGGCGCCCACGTGTCGCCGCCGTCGGAGGTCTTCCACAGTCCGCCGCCGACCGCGCCGAAGTAGGCCTCCTTGGGACGCCCCTTCACGCCGCTCACCGCGATCGACCGGCCGCCGCGATCGGGCCCGACGTTGCGCCACTTGAGCGCCGCGAGCAGCGACGAATCGGGGAGTCCGTCAACGGCGCTGGCAGACGCGCCACTTGGGCGAGCCTCGAGCGGGCGTTGGCCGACGCCGCCGGTCAGGAACACGGCGCTGGTCAGCGCCAGGACCAGGGGCAACGATCGGGGGATTCGCGGCATGCAGGCACCTCGGTATGGAGACTCTGACGGCGGGTGACCAAACAGAACGAAGCAACGCCCGAGAACGTTGCGGTGCCGCCGCCGTCCTTGCAACGGCATAGATTCTGTCATCCTCATCCGATCCGGTATGCGTCCCACACTGATTGTCTCGCTCGCGGCGCTGCTCGCCGTCCCCGCGCTGGCCGCCGCCCAGGACACACCCTGGCGTCAGCATGACCTGAGCCGTCCGCGCCCGCCCGTGGTGTCGTCGGCGGCCGAACCCGGCGCGCCGCCCAGCGATGCCGTGGTGCTCTTCGACGGCACCTCGCTCGCCGCATGGCGCGGCAACAAGGGCGCAGAGGCGGCGCGCTGGGTGGTGCGCGACGGCTACATGGAAGCGGCGCCGGGGACCGGCGCCATCCAGACCGCGGCACCGCTCGGCGACATGCAACTGCACGTCGAATGGGCCGCGCCCACCCCGGTGAAGGGACGCGGTCAGGGCCGCGGCAACAGCGGCGTGATCATCATGGGGCTGTACGAGGTGCAGATCCTCGACTCGTACGAGAACACGACCTATGCCGATGGGCAGGCCGCCGCCGTGTATGGCCAGTATCCCCCGCTCGTGAACGCCTCCCGGCCGCCGGGCGCGTGGCAGTCTTATGACATCGTCTTTCGCGGGCCGCGGTGGAATGCCGCGGGCGCACTGACGCGACGGGCGCGCCTGACCGTCTTCCACAATGGCGTGCTCGTGCAGGACAATGTGCAACTGTGGGGCGGCACGGCCTGGCTGCGCCATGCGCGCTATGCGCCGCACCCCGACAAGCTCCCGCTCGTGCTGCAGGACCACAGCAACCCGGTCCGTTTCCGCAACATCTGGATGCGCGCGCTCCCCGACGAGCCAGCGACGCCGCCGCGCGCCGGCATCGCGAGCGATCTCCGCCGGGTGCCGCCCGCACGGTTGCGCGCCTATGCCGGCACCTATCGCACGGCCGACGGCGAAAGCTGTCGCGTGATCTTCGTCAACGGCCGGCTCGGCCTGAGCATTTTCGACCGGCCCGACACGATGCCGCTCGTGACGGCGGCCAATGGCGAGTTCACCTTCCAGGAAACCGCCGGTCGGGTGCGGTTCACGCCCGCCTCCGGATCGTCGCCGATCCAGCTCGACGTCTCGGTGGCCGAGGTCGAACGGCACTTTGTGCGTGTGCCATAGCGCACACTTCCGCGCCGGGCCGGTGACCGTAGCTTCTCCGTAGCACCTCACCCGAGGGAACATCGCGTGCAACTCGACATCATCGCGCTCAACCTGCTGTATGCCGTCGCCGGCGTCGTGCTCATGTTCGTGAGCTACCGCGTCATTGATCGCCTGACGCCCGAAGTCAACTTTCCCGCCGAGTTGAGCAAGGGAAACGTCGCGGTGGCCATCGTTGTCGCCTCGATCTTCATGTCCATCGCGTTGATCATCGGCAACGCGCTGAACTAGCGCCGCCATGCCCGCCCCGATCGGCCGCGCTCGGATGGCGTGGCGACATGCGCGCACCGAGGCACGTCGCTTCGTTCGCGTGATGCTCCCCGGCATGGCCCTTGCGCTGGCGTTCCCCCGCTCCGCGCCCACGCAGGACCCGCCGCCGAACGGCGTGCCCGCGCCGGACCCGCCGCGGAACAGCGCGGCCGCGCGGCGCCTGGCCGACCGGAACGCGAGCCGCTTCGACGACACGTTTCGCCGCTACAGCAAGCGCTTCTTCGGCCCCGGGTTTGACTGGCGCCTCTTCAAGGCGCAGGGAATGGCCGAGAGCGGACTCGACCCGAATGCCACGAGCTTCGTCGGCGCGCGCGGGATCATGCAGCTGATGCCCTCGACGTACGCGGGCATCGCCTCGCGGCGCGCCGAGTTTGGGGCGATCAATGACCCCGAGTGGAACATCGCGGCCGGCATCATGCACGATCGCTACCTCTGGAAGCTCTGGAGCCGCACCATCAGCGAGCCGGAGCGGCCGGCCTTCATGTTCGGCAGCTATAACGCCGGCGAGGGAACCATCAAGCGCGCCCAGAGCCGCGCGCTGACCGAGGTCGGCAGCGCCGAGCAGTGGACGCACATCGAACAGGTCGCGCCCAAGGTGCCGCGCTGGCGGTATCGCGAGACGCTCGACTACGTGCGGAAGATCGAGCGATATCACTCGGGGTTCGGCAACCGTCGCTGAACGGCGGTCGGCGCGCCACTCACGCCAGGTTCAATTGCTCCCACTGCACGCTGTAGTGGGTGAGGATGGAGGCGCGTTCTTCGGCTTCCTGCGGCGCGATGCTCACGTACGGGTGCTGGAACACCACCCGGCGCACGCCGCGCCGCACGAGGGCGCGCGTGCAGGCCAGGCAGGGCTCGTGCGTGACGTACGCCACGGCCACGTGACCGTCGCAGAAGCCGAGCGCATTTTCCTCGGCGTGGCTGGTGTGGAGGCATCGCTGGCCCGGCCGGCAGTTGTCCGGCGTGCAGTGTGGCATGCCCGGCAGCGCGCCGTTGAATCCGGCCGAGGCCACGCCACCGTCCGGGCGCAGCAGCACCGCGCCCACCTGCAGGCGGCAACAAGTGCCAAGTCGGCTCAGCTCACACGCCATGCGAAGGAAGACCTGGTCCTTGAGTGCTTGTCGGGTCATTGCCGCAGTCCCTGGGTGGTCGCCGCTTCGCCACCGCGCGGTTCGTCGCGGTGCGGCCGCATTTCGGTTGGACGGATGAGAGTCATCGCAGGCATCGAGAGCTCGCTCGACATCGAATGCGACGGCGCAAAAAATGCGACGGGGCCCCGCACGAGGCAATGATGCTCATCGTCTGGATGTACGTCCGCTCTGCCATCGAGGTCATCGTCGAGGATCGCGCCGCACAGACCGTTGTGATTGCGAGGCAGGGTATGGATTTCATCGTGGCCGAATAGGCCAGGCATCGGCGCCGCCACACGAAACCGCGAGAGGGCGCCCGGTTGGGCGCCCTCTCGCGGTCTGTTCCCCGGTACCACAGTGGAGGCGGAGGGAGTCGAACCCTCGTCTTGCACAGGATCATCCACAGCGTCTACGTGCGTAGCTCACCGATTGATGTTTCCGGCGGCTGGGTGGTGAGCGCCCGACCGACGGATGAGCCCTCTAGAGTTTCGCGATGCCGTCGAGGACGTACGGCCGCGCTATCCCGGATTTGCGATACCTGACGAGCCGCCCCGGGAGGGCTTCCCACCAGGCACTGCTGGGGTAAAGCCTAAGCTTTACGCAGCAAGAGCGAAGTTGTTGTTCGCAGTTAACGTTTCCCAGGCGGTTTTACGAGGAACCCGAGGACCTCGGCACGCAGCCACAGAGCCACCTACACAATCGAAACCAGGTCGCCCCCGACTAACCTTGGTAATATAGCGGCATTCCCAACGGTTGAGGATTGGGAATCCGGATTCGGATGCAGGATAACGACTTAGGATCACGACTGGCGACTTGACGTTCATCGCGGGTCATGGTCCGTAATCGTGGTCCACGATCCCGCTCCGAGTTCCATGTCCTAAGTCAGTCCCGCGACGACCTGGTTCCGGCCGCGATGCTTCGCCGTGTACAGCCGCTGATCCGCGGTCTTGAAGATCGTCGCTCGCCCCTCGCCGCCGGCACGGTAGACGGCGACGCCCATGCTCAGCGTCACGCGAATGGTGACCCCGCCCTGCTCCACGGCCATCGCCTCGATGCGTTGCCGCAGGCGTTCGGCCAGCTCCGCCGCGCCTTCCGCCGACGTCTGCGGCAGGATCAGGGCGAGTTCCTCGCCGCCAATGCGGGCGCAGACGTCGACCGTTCGCACCCCGTCGTGCATCACCTTGGACACCGCGCGCAGCACCGCATCGCCGGCCTCATGCCCGTAGGTGTCGTTGACCTGCTTGAAGAAATCGATGTCACCGATCACCAGCGCGCACGACCCGCCGAAACGGTCGGTTTCCGCCAGCACGCGCTCGAGCTGCTCGTCGAAGTGCCTCCGGTTCCACAACCCCGTGAGCGCATCGGTGCGCGACCGCCGGCTGGCATCGGCCAGTTCCCACGATGCCTCCAGCGCATTCACGGCCAGCGCCGACAGCACGCTCCCGTTGCGAATCTCGAGCGCGCGCAGCACGCCGGGGCGCGATGCGCCGACCAGCAGCGCCCCGATCGTGTGCGACCCGCGCAGCATCGGCAGCACGGCCATGGACCCCGCCACGATGCCGCCGTCATCATCGCGCAACAGCCCGCCGCGCTCGGCGAGAAAGCGGGCATCTTCCCAGAAAGCCGCGGTCCCTTCGATGCAGGCCGCGCCGGCCATCGACCCCGCCGTCACCGCCGAGTCGCGCATCGTCGCCGGCGCGCGGTCGCTCGACGCCGCCACGCGGCCGCTTCGCGCCTCCGCGTCCCAGCGCAGCAATACGGCGAACTCGCCCCCGGTGACCTCCACCGCGTAGTCGCAGAGCGATCGTTCCAGCATCTCCGGTTCGTGCGTGCGCTGCAGGTCGCGCGCAATGCGCAGCAGCGCCCGCGTGAAGCGGCTCTGCCGTGCCACCTCGTTGCGCGTCGAGAAGAGGCTCGCGAGGCGCCCCACCTGCGCCGCGTGCCGCGGCAGCCAGTCGCGCAGCGTGTCGCGGGCCGTCGTTAACCGCTCGGCGGTGGACAGCACGATGGCCCCCATCGGCTCGCCCGAGGCGTAGCGCACCGGACAGATGGCAATGCGCGGCTCGCCGTCGCGCCGCTCGAAGCCCACCATTTGCTCCGCGGCCGACCAGGCGACGAGCGCCCGCTCGGGCGCCGTGCCCCACGTGGCGCCCGGCGGCGGATCGCCAGCGCCCGTCCACGCCACGATGTCGAGCGCCGAAGACTCCAGGCCGAACTGCCGCCAAAGGGAAACTTCCGATGCCCCGTGCTGGCGGGCCACATCCTCGAGATACGGGCGCAACTCGGCCGCCAGTTCGCGGGCGTCGCGCTCCGCCAGCGCCGCCAGGTCCTCACCGCGCAGCACTTGCATGGGGTTGAGCGTCGGACGCACCGGTCCCGACACGCGCGGCGGGGGGCTGCTCACCTCGCGCCGCGATCCCCACCAGCGGCCGGCGACGGCACCGATCGCCAGGCCGATGACCAGGAGCGCGAACGCGGCGCCCACCGCTCAGCTCCCCAGCTCGAGAATGCGCGCGGCGGCCACGGCGGCGCCAAAGCCGTTGTCGATGTTGCACACGACGACGCCCGCCGCGCACGAGTTGAGCATCGTCAGCAGGGCCGCGAGCCCACCGAAGCTGGCGCCGTACCCGACGCTCGTCGGCACGGCGATCACCGGCACGCGCACCATGCCGCCGACCACCGACGGCAGCGCGCCATCCATGCCAGCGACCACGACGATCACGCGGGCCGCGCGCAGGTTCTCCTGCTGCGCGAGCACGCGATGGATCCCCGCCACCCCCACGTCCGCCACCCGCCGTGCGGCATGTCCGAAGGCGCGGAGCGCGACAATGCACTCCTGCGCCACGGGGAGATCGCCCGTCCCGGCCGTCACGACCAGCGCCCCCCGCTCGACGGGCGCCGGCGCTCCCTCGCGCCGCAGCAGCACGGTGCGGGCGAGCGCGTCGATTTCGGCGAGCGGGTATGCCTGCGACAGCGCGGCGCGCATGGCCGCATCAGCGCGCGTCACCAGAAATCCGTCCCCCTGCGCCGCGAGCCGCGCACAGACCTGCAGCGCCTGCTCCCCCGACTTCCCCTCGCCGAAGACCACTTCGGGGTAGCCCTGGCGCAGCGCGCGATGATGGTCAATCTGCGCGAACGACAAGTCTTCGATTGGCGCCGCGTCCAGCTGCGCGAGTGCATCCTCCACCGTGCGCCGACCGGCGGCCACGTCTGCCAGCAGGGAGCGCACGCGATCGCGCATCATGCGGCCGGCTCCACAATCGAGTCGGGGTCCGGCACGATGCTCCCACCGCCCCGGTCGTCGCGATGCGCCCAGTCGTTCTCGAGATAGTCGCGGAAGATCCCCTCGACTTCGTCGAACGACTCCACCGCATGCAGCTGCTTCCGCAGCGCCGCCGAATTGTGCAGCCCGCGTACATACCAGCCCAGGTGCTTGCGAAACTCGATCGCCGCCCCGACCGGATCGTGCTCATACTCCTGCACCATTCGCGCGTGCTCCAGCGCCGCCTCGAACCGGCCCGGCACATCCGGCGCCGCCGGCACCGGCGTGCCGTCGATGAGCGCGCGCGCCTCACGGAAGATCCACGGCTGGCCGAAGGCGCCGCGGCCGATCATCACGCCCGCGCATCCGGTGTGCTGCCACATGCGCAGCGCGTCCGCCGACGTCTTGATGTCACCGTTGCCGAGCACCGGGATGTCGAGCGCCTCCACGACCCGCGCAATCTCGTCCCAGTTGGCGGCGCCGGAATACATCTGGGTGCGAGTCCGCGCGTGCAGCGCCAACATGCGCGCCCCGGCATCCTGGCACCGCAGCGCGATGCCCACGGGATCGCGCATGTCCTCGTTCCAGCCGCTGCGGATCTTCACCGTCACCGGCAGATGGGTGCTCGCCGCGACGGCCCGGATGACCGCCTGCACCAGGTCGAGATCGCGCAGGCAACCCGAACCGCCGTTGCGGCGCACGACCTTCTTCACCGGGCAGCCGAAGTTGATGTCGATGTAGTCCGGGTCGAACAGTTCGGTCACCACCCGGGCCGCTGCACCCATCGCGTCCGGCTCCGCCCCGAAGATCTGCACCCCGATCGGCCGCTCGTCCGCCCCGAACTTCAGCTTGCCAAGGGTCGCCTCGTTCTCCCGGCGGATTCCCTCCGCCGACAGGAACTCCGTAACGACCACATCTGCGCCAAAGCGGCGGCAAAGGCGTCGGAATGGCGATTCCGACACCCCCGCCATCGGCGCCAGGAAGACAGGGACGTCCGAAGAAACCTGAAAGGGAAAATGGGGCATCCAGATCAACCTAATTGGAAGGCCAAGTCCGTGCAACAACTTGATTTGACTTCACTTGGCCCCGGCGCTAACTTCGGCTCAACAAGTCAAATCCTGTGTTGCGGGGAACTGCATGGAACTGCGTGAATTCTTTTCCGAAGATGCCGTCCAACTGAACCTGGCCGGCTCTACCAAGGACGACGTCTTGAAGGAGCTCATTGGCCTGCTCGGGCTCGATGAAAAGAACGAGCAGATGCTCTTCAAGATGCTCAAGCGCCGGGAGAACCTCGGCTCCACCGGCATAGGCCGCGGCATCGCCATTCCCCACTGCCGTTCGCTCGTGGTCAGCAAGCTCCGCGTCGCCTTTGGCCGCAAGAAGGAAGGCATCGACTTCAAGGCGATGGATGGCCAGCCGGTCCACTTCTTCTTCCTGATCGTGGCGCCGCCGCTGGAAGTCTCCAATCAGTATCTGCCCGTGCTCGGGAAGATCGCGCAGTTCTCGAAGGAGCCCGATCTGCCGGATCGCCTCCTCGCGCTCTCGCAGCCGTCGGAGTTCATGAAGCTCCTCGACGAAAAGGGCATCTAGCCCACACCGGCGGCGCGCTCCAGGCGCGCCGCAGCTGTTCTGGTGTCAGGAATTCGCGTGTGAATGCTCCACGACGACGCGCGAGATGTCGCTCCGCAGGCGACGCTGGACGCGCCACGCTTGCAGGAGCGACGCCACGATGAGTCCGGACGTCAGCCCCCACCAGATGCCGGCCCCGCCAAGCCGCGTGCGGAATCCCAGCACCGCCGCCAGCGGCACGCCGATCCCCCAGAAGCCGAACAGATGGAGGACCATCGGCACCTTGGTGTCGCCGGTGCCGCGCGCGAGGCCGCTGGCCACGGCCTGCGTGCCGTCGAAGACCTGAAAGACGCCGGCAATGGCGATCAGTCCGGCTGCCACGCCGATCACCGCGGTATCGCTGGTGAACCACCCGGCGATCGGCTGCGGGAAGAGGAGCATCGCCAGCCCGCTGCAGGCCATGAACCCGACGCCGAGCACCCAGGCGCCCGCGGCATGCCGTCGCGCCGAGGGCATGTCGCCCCGCCCCACCGCCTGCCCCACGAGCGCCGCCGCCGCCGTCGAGAATCCGACAGGGACCATGAAGGTGAGCGAGGCGAGGCTCAACGCCACCTCGTGTCCGGCCAGTGGAATCGTCCCCAGCCAGCCGAACATCAGCGTCGCCATCGCGAAGGCCCCCGCCTCGAAGAACCACTGGAAACCGATGGGCGCCCCCAGCCGCACGGTGTTCCAGAGCGGGGTGAACTGCAGGCTGGCCCGCCACGAGCCGGTGAGATGCGCGTGCAGGTCGCGCCATCCGGCCCCGAGCAGCACGGCCAACATGACCCAGCGGGCGAAGACCGTGGACCACGCCGAGCCGGCGATCCCCATCGCCGGCGCGCCTAGGTTCCCGAAGATCAGCACCCAGTTGGCGGCGACGTTCACCACATTCGCCACCACGACGGCGATCAGCACCGGACGCACGCGGAGCATCGCCTGCAACGACTGTCGCAGCACGATGAAGGCGAAGAATGGCGGGAGCCCCGCCGCGCTGATTGCCACGTAGGCGGTGGCGAGCGGCACCACCTCCGCCGGCTGGCGGAGGAGACGAAAGGCCGATCCGCTCGCCAGGAAGCCGGCGCCCACGGCGACGCTTACTAGCAGGGCGAGCAGCACGCCGCGCTGGATCCCCCGCCGCGCGCCGCCCATATCGCCAGCGCCAATGGCCTGCGACACCACCGGATCGAGCGCCATCAGGGTCCCCATCCCGAAGATGGCGATGTTGTAGAAGTAGAAGTTTCCCAGGGCGACGCCGCCGAGCGCGTCGGCCGAGATCCGGCCGACCATCAGGGTGTCGACGACCCCCATCAACTGGAGGCCCACCTGCACGACGACCACCGGCGCGGCGATGCCAAGCATCTCGCGCAGTTCCGAACGGGTGGGCCAGCTCAGGGAATGGGTGGACATGGGCGTCACAGAATAACACCGCGCGCGCGGTAGATGCGAAAGGAACGGCGGGGCGCTATGCTTACGGTCGAGCGGTCCCGGAGACTGCGCCGCGAGGCGCCCCAGAACTCGTCCGTACCGCCGCGAGCGCCCCGTTTCGTGAACCTCGCCGACTGATCCCGTGACCGAAATCCTGCTCCTCGACGACGATCCACTGCAACTCAAGCTGCTGGCCCGCACGCTCAACGGCCTCGGGTACAAGCAATTGCTGGGGTGCAGTTCCGCCGCGGCGGCGCTGACCGCGCTCAATTCACCGACGCGCAACATCGGGCTCATCCTGCTGGACCTCAACATGCCCGGCGTTGACGGCATCGCGTTTCTCCGGCTGCTGGGCGAGCGACGCGCCGAGATCCCCGTGGTGCTGGTGAGCGGTGAGGATGAGCGACTGATCGAGACGGCGGCGCGCTTCGGCGCCTCGCAGAACATCAAGATCCTCGGCTCGGTCCCGAAGCCGGTCTGGCCCGCTGAACTGCGCTCCGTGCTCGAGCGCTGGGAGACGCCCGCGCCGCCACCGCCGCGGCCGAAGCAGTATCCCGCCGAGGAAGTGGCTCGCGCCATCCTGCATGGCGAACTCGTGCCCCATTATCAGCCCATCGTCGAGCTGGCCACGGGTGCGCTGGTTGGCGTCGAAGCGCTGGTGCGCTGGCAGCACCCGCAGGATGGCATTGTCATGCCGGGCCAGTTCATCGCCGTCGCCGAGGAGCGCGGGCTGATCCGGGACCTCACGCGCATCATGATCCGGGCCGGCATGATGCAGCGCCAGCAGTGGCGCGACCAGGGACTCGAGATCTCGGTCGCCGTCAACGTGTCGATGGACGACCTCGGGCGCGCCGATTTCGCCGACTACGTGTTCAGCGAACTCGATCGCACCGGCCTGCCGGCCAAGGACCTCGTCCTCGAGGTCAGCGAGCAGCGCTTCGCCCAGAACCCCGACGCCGCCCTCGCGACGGTCAGCCGGCTCCGCCTGCGCCGCATCACGATGTCCATCGACGATTTCGGCACGGGCACCTCGTCGCTGGCGCAGCTGCGCGACCTCCCCTTCAACGAGGTCAAGGTCGACGGGTCGTTCGTCCACGGCGCGGGGAGCAACGCGATTCTCGGCGCCATCGTCAACTCGAGTCTCGATCTCGCCCAGCGCATCGGCATGCGCACCCTCGCCGAGGGCGTGGAGGACAGCGCCGACTGGGTCTTCCTGCGCGCCAACAAGTGCGACCACGCGCAGGGGTACTTCATTGGCACCCCGATGCCCGCCTCGGAACTCACGACGTGGCTCCCGTCGTGGGAGAAGCGGCGCCGGAAGCTCTTCGAGACCTGAGGGCCCGCCGCGCCGGGCGCGGCCGGATGAGAAGCAACGGGCGCCTTGCCGGGCGCGGTCGCATGAAGACCAACGGGCGCCTCGCGGCGCCCGTTGCTATTCCCACTCGATGGTCGCGGGTGGCTTGGAGCTGATGTCGTAGACGACGCGGTTCACGCCCCGCACCTCATTGATGATGCGGCTCGAGATCCGGCCCAGCACCTCGTGCGGGAAGGCGAACCAGTCGGCCGTCATGCCGTCGGTGCTGGTCACCGCGCGCAGCGCCACCACGTTCTCGTACGTGCGTCCGTCGCCCATCACGCCCACCGAACGCACCGGGAGGAACACGGCGAACGCCTGCCAGATCTTGTCGTACAGGCTGGCCGCGCGAATCTCCTCGAGGTAGATGGCATCGGCCTGGCGCAGGGTGTCGACGCTCTCCTGATCCACCGCGCCGAGCACGCGGATGGCGAGGCCCGGCCCGGGGAACGGGTGCCGTCCGACCATCTCCTCGGGCAAGCCGAGTTCGCGCCCCACGTTGCGCACTTCGTCCTTGAACAGTTCGCGCAGCGGCTCGATGAGCGTGAAGACCATGTCGGGCTTGAGCCCGCCAACGTTGTGGTGCGTCTTGATGGTCGCGCTGGGGCCGCCCTTGGCGCTCACCGACTCGATGACGTCGGGATAGAGCGTCCCCTGTACGAGAAACGCCGCCCCCTGTCCCGCCTCGGCCGCGGCCTCCTCGAAGACATCGATGAAGGTGTGCCCGATGATCCGGCGCTTCTGCTCCGGCTCGCCGACGCCCGCCAGCGCCGACAGGAACCGTTCCTCCGCGCGCACGGTGACCAGCTTGATCCCCAGGTGCCGCCCCATCGTGCGTTCCACCTGCTCGCGCTCGTGCAGCCGCAGGAGCCCCGTGTCGACGAAGATGCAGGTGAGCTGGTCGCCGATGGCCTTGTGCACCAGCGCCGCGGCCACCGACGAATCCACGCCGCCGGAGAGGCCGCAGATCACGTGCTGGCTGCCGACGAGGGCGCGGATCTTGGCGACTTCGATATCGATGAAATGCCCGGGCGTCCAGTCGGGGGTGCAGCCGCAGACGCCGAAGAGGAAGTTCTGGATGATCTCGGCGCCGCGCACCGTGTGCGCCACCTCCGAGTGAAACTGCACCGCGTGGACGGGCTTGGTCTCATGGCGAAAGCCCGCGATCACCCGGTCGCTACGCGCCGTCACCACGTATCCCGGCGGCGGAACTTCCACGTGGTCGCCGTGGCTCATCCAGACCGTGGACCGTTCACCCGCCGCGAAGCCCGCGAACAGCCCGGCCGGCTCGACGACCTGCACCTCGGCGCGTCCGTACTCCCGGCCGCCGCCCCCCACCACCGCGCCGCCTTCGGTGTGCGCGATCCACTGCATGCCGTAGCAGACGCCCAGCAGCGGGGCCGCATCGAGGATGCGCGCGTCGAACGTCGGCGCGCCCTCGTCGGTCACCGAACTCGGCCCGCCCGACAGGATGATGCCGGCCGGCTTCCACTCGCGGATCCACTCGAGCGAGCGCGTGGGCGGATGGATCTCGCAGTAGACGTGCGCCTCGCGCACGCGCCGCGCGATGAGCTGCGTGAACTGCGAGCCGCAATCGAGGATCAGGATGCGCTTCACTAGAGCTTCCACTCCGGTCCGTCGAGCTTCACGAATTCGACGTGCTTCGAGTCGAGGTCGATGATCGCCGCGCAGGGCGCGCCGTACACCCAGCCGCACGCCTCACCGGGATTCACGATCAGCGTGTCCCCGCGCGACTTCATCTCCTGCTTGTGCTCGTGACCGTGCACGACCAGGGCGTGCGACATCATGGACCGTTCGCTCACGTCGGCCAGGTCGTGCACCAGCAGGATCTTGTGGTCGCTGATCTGCGTCGAGTGCGGCGCTTCGAACAGTTCGCAGGCCAGGCACTGCGCCGCCGTCGCCCGCAGCCCCTCGCGATCGCCGTCGTTGCGTCCGAAGACGCCGACCAACGGCGAGGAGTTGTCGAGGAACGGCTGCAGCGAAAACGGCGAGCAGAAATCGCCGGCGTGCAGCACCATCTCCACCCCGCGCGCCTGGAACTCCTGCAGCAGGGCCGAGACGGCTGGCACGCGATCATGGGTGTCGCTGATGAGACCGATGCGCATCACCCCTCCGTCCATTCGAGGGTCTCGGCTTCGAGCCGGACCAGGTCATCCAGCGTCTCGCGGCGGGTGATGACCGCCCACCGCGTTCCGTCCACCAGCACCTCCGGGCCCCGCGGACGCGTGTTGTACGTCAGCGCCATCACGTAACCGTACGCCCCGACCGTATGGACCGCCAGCAAATCGCCGGGCGCCGGGTCGTCCATCAACCGGTCGCGCGCGATGAAATCGCCCGTCTCGCAAATGGGGCCGACCACGTCCACCGTGGCCGTGCCCTCGCGCGGCCGCACCGCCTCGATGGCGTGATACGCATCGTAGTGCGACGGCCGCAGCAGGTCCGACATCCCGGCGTCGCAGATCACGAAATCCGTGCCGCCGCTCGGTTTGCGGTAGAGCACCCGCGTGAGCAGCACCGCCGACTCGCCGACGACGAACCGGCCAGGCTCGACAATCAGCTCGAGCCCGAGCGATTGCACCGCCGGCACGATGATCTCGGCGAAGCGCGCCAGGTCCGGCGCCTCCTCCGCATCGTAGCGCGCCGGCAATCCGCCGCCCGCGTCGAAGAAGCGCAGCGGCGCCCCGCGGCGCTGCAGGTCGCGTGCGAGCTCGGTGAGCCGGCGCACGCCATCCCGGTAGGGCTCGAGATTGGTCAGCTGCGACCCCACGTGCATGTCGAGCCCGGCGAGCTCGATGTGCGACGATGCCAGCGCCTGGTCCGCCACCGCCGGCACGTCGCCCCACGGAATGCCGAACTTGTGCCCGCGCGATCCCGTGGCGATGAACTCGTGCGCGTTGGCCACGTGCACTTCGGGATTCACGCGGAAGGCGATGCGCGCGCGCACCCCGAGCGCCTTGGCCTCTTCCTCGACGATCTGCAGCTCCGCCGCGGACTCGACGTTGATCAGCAGAATCTCCGCCTCGAGCGCCGCCCGCACTTCGTCGCGCCGCTTGCCGACCCCGCCGAAGATGATGTGCTCCGCGGGAAAGCCGGCGCGCCGGGCGCGCATCAGTTCACCCCGCGAGACCACATCGGCGCGGCACCCTTCGGCGCGCAGCACCTGCAGGAGCCCGCGACTGCTGTTGGCCTTCAGCGAGTAATGGATGCGGTGCGGAATGCCGGCCAGCGCCGCATCGAGGGCGCGGTAGCGTTCCCGCAGCGCCGCGGCGCTGTACACGTACGCCGGCGTCCCGACCGCGGCGGCGATCGCCTCGAGCGGGACCCCGTCGCACCACAGGGTCCCGTCGCGGCGCGGAAATGGGCGCCCTAGTACGCCCGCGCCCACACGGCCTCGGCCTGAGACGGCTTGCCGCAGCAGAGGCACGTCGCCGGCGCCACCGGGCTCCGGAACTCCGCATCGGGCATGCAGCGAATGGTGGCCTTGGTCTCCTCCTTCACCTTGGCCTCGCACGCCGCGTCGCCGCACCAGCCGGCGAAGACGAAGCCGCCCTTCCCGTCCATCAGCGCCTTGAACTCGTCGTACGAGATCTTGCCGCGCACGCTGTTCGCCTCGCGCCGCGCCAGCGCCGCCGCGAACATGTCATGCTGGATGCGCTCGAGCAGCGCGGCGGCCGCGGCGGGCAGGCCATCCAGGGAGAGCGACTGCTTCTCGCGCGTGTCGCGCCGGGCGGCAAAGACGGCCTGCTTCTCCAGGTCCTTGGGACCCAGCTCGAAGCGCAGCGGCACGCCGCGCAACTCCCACTCGTAGTACTTTGCGCCCGACCGCATCCCATCGCGCGCGTCCACGTGCACGCGCAGCCGGTCGGTGGCGCCGCGTCCGGTCCACGCCGTCAGCTCTTCCTTCACCTTGAACGCGGCGGCGCACATGTGCGCCCGCTCCTCGTCGCTCTTCCAGATCGGGACGATCACGATCTCGATCG
Organism: Gemmatimonadaceae bacterium; assembly: GCA_036504815.1. Lineage (NCBI taxonomy): Bacteria > Pseudomonadati > Gemmatimonadota > Gemmatimonadia > Gemmatimonadales > Gemmatimonadaceae > Gemmatimonadaceae bacterium. The sequence goes on from DASXUN010000012.1 coordinate 375,345, forward strand.
GCGCCAGGCGGGGCGGCACGCGCAGGCCGTTGTCGTCCCCGTGCGTCATCACGAGCCCGCCCACCATGCGCGTGCTCACCCCCCACGACGTGTTCCAGGCGAATGCCATCTCGCCCTTCTCGTCCTGGAACTGTAGTTCGAAGGCCTTGGCGAAGTTCTGCCCCAGGTTGTGCGACGTGCCGGCCTGCAGCGCCTTGTTGTCCTGCATCAGCGCCTCGCAGGCATAGGTCCGCAGGGCGCCGGCAAACTTCTCGCTTTCACTCTTCACGCCGGTCAGCACCGGCATCGCCATCCACTCTTCCATGAACGTGCGATAGACGCCCAGCATCCGGCGCGCCTCTTCCTCGGCCTCGTCGTGCGTGGCGTGCGCCGTGTGCCCTTCCTGCCACAGGAACTCCAGCGTGCGCAGGAACAGCCGCGTGCGCATTTCCCAGCGCACCACGTTGCACCACTGGTTCATCAGGATGGGCAGGTCGCGGTACGACTGTGTCCACTTGGCGAACATGTGGTAAATGATCGTCTCCGACGTCGGCCGAACGATCAGCGGCTCTTCCAGCTCCTTGCCGCCGCCGTGCGTCACCACCGCGCACTCGGGGGCAAAGCCCTCGACGTGCTCCGCCTCCTTCCGCATGAAGCTTTCGGGGATGAACAGCGGGAAGTAGGCGTTCTGGTGTCCCGTCGCCTTGAACATGTCGTCCAGGGCGCGCTGCATCCGCTCCCAGATGCCGTAGCCGTTCGGGCGGATCACCATCGACCCCTTCACCGGCGAATAATCGGCGAGCTCGGAGCGCAGCACCACTTCGTTGTACCACGCGCTGAAGTCCTCCGCGCGGGTGGTCAGCTTCTTGTCGTCAGCCATCGGTCGTTGGGTCAGTCTTCACGCGGAGCGGGAACCCCCGCCTCGGCGAGCGCAGCGAATCCGCGCTCGGGATCCATCAGGTCCAGCAGCTGAATCTCGGCGCCTTCGCGCGACGGGTCGCCCGGCCGGCGCGACAGCGGTCGCACTTCGACGCTCGTTTCGTCGCGCACCACCATCAGCCAGGCGGCGCCGGCCCGCTCGGCCGCCTTGATCTGCGCCGACGACTTCTGCGTCCGCAGCTTCTCCGCGTTCAGCACGTACTCCGCGGCGTATCCCATGCGCCGCAGCGTGGCGGCGGCCCGCAGGACCAGCGCCGGCGGGCTCTGCTCGGTGCTGACCACCCAGAAGTCGGGGCCGTCGCCCAGCGCGTCCTCGAACAGGCCGTGCGCCTTGAGCAGTTCGCCGAGCACCACATCGCCCATGCCGAACCCGAGCGCGGGGAGTTCCACGCCGCCGAGTTGTCCCAGCAGGTTGTCGTAACGCCCGCCGCCGCAGATGGCGCGCAGTTCACCCTTCGCGTCGAACAGCTCGAAGACCGTGCCCGTGTAGTACGCGAGACCGCGCACGATGGCGAGGTCCACGTCCACCCACGCCTCGACCCCCAGCGCGTGCAGGTGCGAGAGGTAGCGTCCGAACTGCGCGATGGCGGGCTTCGCGGATTCGACGTGCCCGAAGTCGCGGTCGAGATCATCCATCGTCGCGATGTCGGGCAGCGCCATCACCCGCCCGATCTGGGCGGGGACCAGCCCGGCCGCCTCGAGTTTCTCCCGCGAGACCTCGTGTGGCTGACGCTCGAACTTGTCGAGCACGCCGTACACGGCGCCCAGCTGTTCCTCGGCGATGCCGATCGCGCCCAGCAGCGCGTTCAGCAGCCGCCGATCGCTCACCCGGGCACGCACGTCGTTGGGGCTGAGCCCCAGTTCGCGCATGATGTCGATGGCCACGCACAGCAGTTCGGCGTCCGCCAGCTCGCTGGGCTCGCCGACGATGTCCACGTTCAGCTGGAAATGCTCGCGCAGGCGCCCGCGCTGGGCGCGCTCGTAGCGAAAGAGCTGCGGCACGGAGAACCACCGCACCGGCTTGGGCAGGGCGTTGGCGCGTGCCGCGACCATGCGCGCGAAGGTCGGCGTCATCTCCGGCCGCAGGGAGACGGCCCGCCCCCCCTTGTCCTCGAAGCTGTACAGCTGGCCGACGATCTCGTCGCCGCTCTTGGCCGTATAGAGCTCCAGCGGCTCGAGCGGAGGTCCGTCGTATTCGACGAATGCGTACCGGCGCGCTACCGCCCGCCAGGCGCGAAAGATCGCCGTGCGGCGTGCGAGGTCTTCAGGGTAGAAGTCGCGGAAGCCGGGAAGAGGGCCTTTCTGTTGCATCCATAGAAATTATCCGGCTGTGGGCGGCCCCGGCAACCACGCGACCTCGCATCGCGGGCCGAATTTGCCGACAAACTGCGCCAATTATGGCGTCGGCGACACCTCAAGCCGAACCATCGCGTCACCCACCGTGTGGAAGCTCCCCGTGACCAGCACGGTCTTCCCTTCCTCCGCGGCGCGGGCGAGCGCCCGGTCAAAGTCGCGCACCACCTCCGCGGCCCAGCCGTGGGCGCGCGCGTGGGCCATCACCTCGGTGACGTTCCACGCCCGGCTGGCCGGCGCCGTGGGCGTATTCGTGAGGACGAAGAGGTCCACATGCGGGGCGAGCGCGCCCATCATCGCCACCCAGTCCTTGTCGCTCAGCACGCTGAAGACGGCGGCGACCGGCCGGGGCATGCGCGTCTCCGCCAGCGTCTGCGCGAGCACCCGCGAGCCGTCGGGGTTGTGCGCCACGTCGAAGACGTACTTCCCCACCTGCTGGAATCGCCCCGGCAGGCTCACACCCTTCAGGCCGCGCACGACCGTGGCCGCATCCGGGCGCAGGTCGTTGGGGAGGCAGTCGAGCATGGCGAGCGCAACCGTTGCGTTGGAGGCCTGGTGCCGGCCCACCAACGGGGTGTGCACGCGCACGGCGGTATCGTCGTGGCGCAGGGTGAAGCGCGTCCCCTCCGCCGAGACCGAGACGTCCTCGATGGCCGACTCCCCGAAGACCGCCCGCACCGGCGTCGCGCCGTGTGCGCGCGCGTGCGTCACCAGCAGGTCGCGAATGCCCAGTTCGGGCTCGCCGACGATGGCCGGCACCCCGGCCTTGAAGATGCCGGCCTTTTCGAAGGCAATCTCTTCGCGCGTGGCGCCGAGGTACTCAACGTGGTCGATCTGGATGTTGGTGACGCCGGCCACGAGCGGCCGCAGCACGTTGGTGGCGTCGAGCCGCCCGCCCAGCCCGGTCTCGATGACGGCCACGTCCACGCCGTCCTCGAGGAAGAACTGGAACGCCATCGCCGTCGTCGCCTCAAAGAAGGTCGCCCCGAGCCGCTCGACCTCCGGCGTCCAACGCGTTACCCACTCCACGATGCGATCGCTCGCCACCGGCGCGTTGTTGACGAGGAAGCGCTCGGGGAAATCGACCAGGTGCGGCGACGTGTACCGGGCCACGCGCAGGCCGCGGGCCTGCAGCACGGCATCGAGCGTGGCGCAGACGCTCCCCTTCCCGTTCGTGCCGGCCACGTGGAGGGCGCGCAAGGCATCCTGCGGATCGCCCAGCGCCGTCAGCAGCGCCTGCACCTTGTCGAGGCCCAGCTTCCACTTGCCGGTCGTGCGCCCGTAGAGGAAATCGAGCGCGTCGTGGTACGTCTTCAGGTTGTTCGCCACCTGGCCACGACCGGCCCTAGGCCGTTGCTTCCCAGGCCGACGCGACCGGCTTGAGGTTCATGTGGGCCAGCAGGCGTCCCACCGTCGCCTTGAGCTGATGGCGGTGCACGACGACGTCCACCATGCCTCGCTCCAGCAGGAACTCCGCGGTCTGGAACCCCTCGGGGAGGTCCTGTCCCAGCGTCTGGCGAATGACGCGCGGTCCTGCAAATCCGATCACGGCGCCGGGTTCGGCGAGGATCGCGTCGCCCAGCATGGCGAACGAGGCGCTGACGCCGCCGGTCGTCGGGTTCGTGAGGATGGACACGTAGGGGATGGCGCGATCGTGCAACTGCGAGAGGACGGCCGAGGTCTTGGCCATCTGCATGAGCGAGAGCACGCCTTCCTGCATGCGCGCGCCGCCCGAGGCCGACACGATGATCAGCGGGAATTTCTTCTCAAGCGAGCGTTGGGCCAGCCGGGCGATCTTCTCGCCCACCACCGAGCCCATCGATCCCCCCATGAAGGCGAAATCCATGACGCCCAGGTTGACCGGCATCTTTTCCATGGTCCCGCTGGCCGTCAGGATGGCGTCGGTGTCCCCCGCCGAAGCCAGCGCCTTCTTCAGGCGCGCCGGATAGTCCGGAAACTGGAGCGGATCGATGGACCGAAGGTCCACGTCCTTCTCCTCGATGGACCCCTCATCGAGCAGGAGCGCGGCATACTCGTGCGCGCGCATGCGCCGGTGAAAGTCGCATGACGGACACACGTGCCAGTTCCGGACCAGTTTCTCCCGGATGTCCGTATGCCCACACGCCTCGCATTTCTCCCAGACGTCGGGCGGAATTTCCAGCCGCTCACGCCGCGGTTCGCGCGGCTTCTTTTCCTTTCGGAACCAAGCCATAGGCTCGAAATGTGATAGGGATCACACGAAGCGGCAAGGACTTAACCCACGCGGAACGAAGAGGGGGTAGAGGCGAAGCAAGGGGGAACGGGACGTGGAACGAGGAGGGAGTCCACTGGCACGCCAAAGATCCCTCTCCTCGTTCCGAATCCCCTCCCTCCTCGCCAGGCCTCTACCTCCTCCCCGTTCCGTCCTCGCTCAGATAACCAGCATATCCGCCGGCCCTCTCCCCTCGCTCGAAATCCGCCCAAGCATTCCCACCGACAGCCAGCACATCAGCATGAACGAACCGCCGTAACTGAAGAACGGCAGTGGAATGCCGGTGATCGGCATGAGGTTCAAGGTCATGCCCACATTCACGAGAATGTGCACGAACCAGGCGGAGGCGAGGCCGAAGGCGACGAGGCTCGGAAACGGGTCGGTGGATCGTGCCGCGATGCGCACCGAGCGCAGCAGGAGGAACAGGAACAGGGCGAGCGCGATCGTCACGCCCAGGAAGCCCAGTTCCTCGCCGACGACGGGGAAGATGAAATCGGTGTGCTGCGCCGGGAGGAAGGCGAGCCGCTTCTGCGTGCCCAGCGTGAACCCCTTCCCCAACCAGCCGCCGGAGCCGATGGCCACCTGGGACTGGATCACATGATAGCCCGAGGCCTGCGGATCGGTGGACGGATCGAGGAAGACCAGGAGTCGCTTCTGCTGGTACGGGTTGAGCCGGTCCCACAGCACCGGCGCCACCACGCCCGTGACGACGTTCGCCAGCACCACGGCAATTCCTTCCACGAGGTACGGTTTGTACCAGAGCACCAGCGCGATCAGCACCAGGAACCACGCCCCCCACAGCCCCGTGCTGAATGCGAGGATCAGGCTCACCACGGGGCTCGCCACAAGCACGAGCAGCTGCCACGACGCCCCGGCCCAGAAGAGCATCGCAAAGAAGATTCCCACGAAGACGATGCCGGTGCCGAGGTCGGGCTGCCGCATGATCAGCACCCACGGCACGAAGACCGCGAGTCCCGGCTGCCAGAGATCGATGAGCGACCGCGGCGCCGTGCGCCGCGCCGCGAGGATGCGGGCGAGCATCAGCACCACCGCGATCTTCGCCAGCTCGGAGGGCTGTCCCAGCCGCACGCCGCCGATGGCCAGCCAGCTCTTGGTGCTCGCCGCCGTGCCGGCGCCGGCGCCGATGAAGAGCAGCAGGAAGAGCAGGAAGATCGAGACGCCGTACGCCGGAATCGTCACCCAGTCCAGGAAGCGCACCGAGGCGCGGCTCACCGCGTAGGCCGCCCCCATGCCCAGGACACACCAGATGATCTGCTGGCGGTAGAGCTTCGCCACCGCGGTGGGGACGTCGGTCTGCCCCGCGCTGTACACCATCGCGATGCCGAAGAGCGACAGCGCGAGGGCGATGGCCAGCAGCATCGGATCCGCGATGCGGCGGCGCGGAGGACTCACTCGCCCTCCGTATTCAGCGTCTGCGTCGTCTGCACCTTCAGGTAGTGCTCGATGATCTTCGAGGCGATGCGCGCCGCCCGCGTGCCGTGCCCGCCAAACTCGAGCATCACCGCCACCACGATCTTCGCGTCATCGGCCGGCGCGAAGCCCACGAACCAGGCGTGGTTGAGTTCGGTGCTGCCGATGTAGCGTCCGCTCTGCGCGGTTCCCGTCTTGCCGGCGATCATCACGCCGCGAATCTGCGACGCCGCCGCCGTGCCGCGCTGCACCACGCCGGCCAGCGCCTTCTTGACGCCGTCCATCTGTTCCGCGGTCAGGTTGAACATCGACACGCGCTTGCCCTCGCCGCGCACGAGGCGCGGCTGGGCCGCCTCGCCGTTGGTGGCGAGCGCCGTGTAGAAGCGCGCCATGTTCACGACCGTTTGCGCGTTCTCGCCCTGCCCGATGGCGAGATTGAGCGACGCCGCGTTGCTCCAGCCGCGCGGCCCGAAGCGCCGGTTGTAGTACTCGGTCGCCGGGCTGCTCGGGAACGACGACCGCGTCTCGGACGGCAGGTCGATGCCGGTGCGCTCGCGCGCCGCCATCTCCACGCCGCCGGCCACCAGCCGCGAGAGCCCGATCTTCAGCCCCAGCTGGTAGAAGTAGACGTCGCACGACCGCTCGATGGCCTGCGCCAGCGTCAGGCTGCCGTGTCCCTTCGCGTCCCAGCACTTGAAGCGGCGGTTGCCGTACTGGTAGCCGCCATTGCAGGCCACCGGCATGCGGTCATCGAGCGTCACCAGCCCCTGTTCGATGGCCATCACGGCGGTCGCGAGCTTCCACGTGGATCCCGGGGCGTACGCCCCCTTGATCGCCTTGTTGTACAGCGGCCGGCGGACGTCCTCGTTGAGCGTGCGCCAGTATTCGGCCGGGATGCCGCCAATGAACCGATTGGGGTCGAAGGTCGGCGCTGAGTGCAGCGCGAGCACCGCTCCCGTCTTGGGTTCGATGGCCACCACGCCGCCGATCAGCGAGTCGCCAAACAGCTGGACGATGAACTTCTGCAGGTCGAGGTCGATGTTCGTGTGGAGCGGCGGAGCCGCCGTGGGAAGCAGGTCCTGCCGCGCCCCGGCCTCTCGCACCACCCGCCCGCGCGCGTCCACTTCGACAAAGCGGGTTCCCTCTCGCCCTCGCAGCAACGACTCGTACTGTCGCTCGAGACCGTCCTTCCCCACCTGCTGCCCCGCCTTGTATCCGCGAAACGCGGGGCTCGACAGCTCCGTCTCGTTGACTTCACCGGTGTAGCCGATGAACGCCGCCATCGCCGGCCCGTCGGGATAGTACCGCTTGGGCGAACTCTGGATGATGAGTCCCGGAAACTCCACGCGGTGCTCCTCGAGCACCGAGACGACGTCGAACGACGCATCCGGGAAGATCACCGCCGGGCGATTGGGCGCGCGCCGGAACCGGCGGATGGCCTGGTTGATCTGCTCGGGCGAGAGTGGAATCGTCCCCGACAGCCGGTGCAGCGCCGCGCGCAGCGAGTCCACGCCCGGCGCGAGCAGCGACACGGAGTAGCCCGGCAGGTTCTCGGCGATGATCTGCCCGTTGCGGTCGTAGACCACGCCGCGCGGCGCGGGGAGCGGCACCTCGCGCAGGCGATTCTCCTCCGACTGCAGCACGTACTGCGCATGCTGCAGCACCTGCGTGCGGAAGAACGACCCGATGAGAAAGACGAACGCGAGGAAGAGCAGCGCGGAGGCCAGCCGCGCGCGGCGCTGCATCTCGTTCGGATGGAAGCTCATCCCCGCGGGGTTCCCATGACCGGGCGCGCCACGACGAACACCGCCAAGCCCGCCAGGGCCGTCACCGCGGCCGCCAGCGGCGACCACAGCAGCGCCTGGGCGAGGAAGTCGCTGCCGCCCAGCCGATGCTCGGCCGCGAGGAAGATCAGGTCACCGACCCATTTCCCGAGAAAGACGAAGACGGCGTTGAGCGCCACGTTGTCGGCGAAGAACGCCGCCTTCAGCGTCGAAGCAGCATAGGCCACCAGGCTGAACGCCAGCGCCCCGGCCCCGAACGCACTCGGGACCAGCGCGTCCGAGGCGATGCCGATAATGAACCCGACGAGCGTCGCCACCCCCGGGCGCGCGCGCACCGCCACCAGCAGCACGGCAATCGCCAGGAAATCGATGGACGCCCGCCAGTCGAGCACCGGCCGCAGCGTGTAGTGCAGCACGATGAGGGCCAGCACGACGATGGCGAACCAGAGTCCGCGCGCCGAGTTCATCGATTCGTCCTCGGCGTGAGAGGCGGACGAACCGGCGGTTTCGTGACCGGCGCCGCGGGCGCGGCGGCGGCCGCCGCGCCCGAGTCCGGGCGCGGCTGCAGCGCCTGCAGCGAGTCGAGCCGGTGCCGCTCAGCGGTGGCCAGCGAGTCCGCGCGACGACGGGCCAGCGAATCACCGGCCCCGACCACCATCCGCAGCGCACTGTCCACCGCCGTCTGCCACGCCGACGCCACGCCTTCCTTCGCGCGCCGGGGTTGCACCACCAACACCGTCAGCGCATCGGCGGGGCGAACGGCCGGACGCAGGAGGTAGCTGCGCGCCCATCCCTCGGCGGTGCTGAGTTCGCTGATCACGTAGCCCACCGGGATGCCGCGCGGGTAGACGCCGCCGAGTCCGGCGCTCACGATGAGCGTGCCCGGCCGCAGCGCGTTGCGGAACGCCACGCCGCGCAACTCGAGCAGGAAGCGCGTGGCGCCGGCGCCGAGGTGCGGATACACGATGCCAAAGGCCGAGCCGTCAGCGGACATCGCGCTCACGCGGAAGTCCGGATGCGGCCAGACGATCGCCACCGACGAGCGCGCGTCGACGCGCTCGATCATGCCCACGAGTCCGTCCGGCGCGACGACGGCGCTGAACGGTTCCACGCCCTCGTTGCGGCCGACGGTGAGCGTCATCGCGTAGTCGTCGCCCAGCCCGCGACCGTGCAGCGCCTCGGCCGGGACGAAGCCCCACTGCAGGGCGGCGCCCAGCCCCAGCAGCCGGCGGAGGCGCTCATTCTCGGCGAAGGCCACCTCGGCCTGCGTCGCCTGCAGGTGCACGCTGTCCGTCACGCGCACCGAGGCGTCGTAGCTGAGCACGGCGCGGCGCGACACTTCCGCGCGTTCCTGCAACGACGCCAGCGGCACCACCACGCTCCCGCGCAGCGCGCCGGCAATCGCCGACCGGATGGAGGACGGAAGCACCAGCGCCGCCAGCGACAGCAGCACGCAGGCGATGAGCATCGCCTGGTCTGCGCGGGAGGAAGTGCGTGCCGGGCGCGGCACCGTGCGTCAGGTGGTGAGGACCGACCAGTACTTCTCTTCGTCGTCGAGGATGCGTCCCGTGCCGCGCACCACGCACGTCAGCGGATCCTCGTCAACGTGGATCGGCAATCCCGTCTCCTGCGTCAGCAGCACATCGAGGCCGCGAATCAGCGCGCCGCCGCCGGTCATCACGATGCCGCGGTCCACGATGTCGCTGGCCAGCTCCGGCGGCGTGATCTCGAGCGCGCGGCGCACCGCGTCCACGATCTGCTGGATGGGCTGCTGCATCGCGTCGCGGATCTCCGCGCTGTGCACGCGCACCGTCTTCGGGATGCCCGAGACGAGATCGCGCCCCTTCACTTCCATCTCGCGCTCTTCGCCCAGCGGCGCCGCGCTGCCGATCTGGATCTTGATCAGCTCCGCCGTCGGCTCGCCGATGAGCAGGTTGTACGCCGAGCGCATGAACTGCACGATGCTCGTGTCGATCTCGTCGCCGCCCGTGCGAATGGACGTGTCGCTCACGATGCCGCTCAGCGCGATGACGGCGATCTCGGTCGTGCCGCCGCCGATGTCGATCACCATGTTGCCCGTCGGCGTCTCCACCGGCAGGCCGACGCCGATGGCCGCGGCCATCGGTTCCGCCACCATGAACACTTCCTTGGCGCCGGCGCCCAGCGCCGAGTCGCGCACCGCGCGCTTCTCGACCTCGGTGATCCCCGAGGGAACGCACACGATGACGCGCGGCTTCACGCGGAAGACATGCTTCTCGATGATCAGTTCGAGGAAGTAGCGCAGCATCTTCTCGGTGACATCGAAGTCCGCGATGACGCCGTCCTTCATCGGCCGCACCGCCACGATGCCCTCCGGCGTGCGCCCCAGCATGCGCTTCGCCTCGAGCCCCACGCCCTTGATCTTCTTCGTCTCGCGGTCCATCGCGACGACGGACGGCTCGTTGAGCACGATGCCTTCGCCCTTGACATACACGAGCGTGTTGGCCGTGCCGAGATCCACCGCAATGGCGTTTGCGGGGAACAGAGTTCCGGACTTCAAGAACGGGAAATTCCAGCGCATCGATGCTCACGCGCGACCGCGACGGGGCACAGTCGGCTCGGGGCGGACAACTATAAAGGGCGGCGGACGGGTGGAAAGTTAGGTGCCGCGTCAGGGTGCGACAAGGCGTGCGGGTCCTACACCCCCCGCACGGTGCACAAAGCCGTCGCCCGCGAGTCCCCGGACCGCCCCGATACCGCCGCTCGCCGCCCCCTTCGGCCCGTCACGTCGCCCCCCGAGGACGGGCCCGGAGCCCCAAAGCCAGAGGGCCCGGGGCACCCGCCCCGGACCCTCTGTAATCTCTCTGTAGTTTCTCTACTGTCTCTCTTTAGAGAAACTTCTCCGGCGCATGATACTCCATCCCGAACGCGTCGGCGACGCCCTTGTACGTCACCTTGCCGTCCACGACGTTGAGTCCCTTCAACAGGGCCGGGTCTTCCTTGAGCGCGGTCTTCCACCCCTTGTTGGCCAGCTTCAGCGCGTACGGGAGCGTCGCGTTGGTCAGCGCCAGCGTCGAGGTGCGCGGCACGCCGCCCGGCATGTTCGCCACGCCGTAGTGGATCACGTCGTCCACCACGTACACCGGGTTCTCGTGCGTCGTCGCATGGATCGTCTCCACGCAGCCGCCCTGGTCGATGGCGACGTCGACGATCACCGCGCCCTTCTTCATCACCTTCAGGTCTTCCTTGCGAATCAGCTTCGGCGCCTTCGTTCCCGGAATCAGCACGCCACCGACCACCAGGTCGGCCGTCGCGATCTGCTCGAGGATGTTGTGGCGGTTGCTGTGGATCAGCGTCACGTTCGCCGGCATCACGTCGCTCAGGTAGCGCAGGCGCGGCAGCGAGAGGTCGAGGATCGTGACCTTGGCGCCCATGCCGGCCGCCATCTTCGCCGCGTTGATGCCGACGATGCCGCCGCCGAGCACGACGACGTGGGCCGGGGCGACGCCCGGGACGCCACCGAGCAGCAGGCCGAGGCCGCCGTAGAGCTTCTCGAGATACTTCGCGCCTTCCTGCGTCGCCATGCGGCCGGCGACTTCCGACATCGGGATCAGGAGCGGCAGGTCGCCGTTCGCCAGTTCGACCGTCTCGTACGCGATGCACGTCGCGCCTGAGGCGATGTGCGCCTTCGTCAGCTTCTCGTCGGCGGCAAAGTGGAAGTACGTGAAGATGGTCTGGCCCTTGCGCATGCGCGGCCACTCGACGGCGATCGGCTCCTTCACCTTGACGATCATCTCGGCTTCCTTCCACACCTCGTCCGCGGTGTTGAGGATCTTGGCGCCGACGGCGACGTACTGCTCGTCGCTGAAGCCGCTCCCCTCGCCCGCTGACTTCTCGACGTACACGGTGTGACCAGCCGAAACGAGCGCCTCAACGCCTGCCGGGACGCAAGAAACGCGGTTTTCGTTCGTCTTGATTTCCTTCGGGATGCCGATGCGCATGGTATGATCGCGGTTTGATGGTCAGGGAAAAACAGCTCGGTAATTCTAGCATATTGCCGTCCGCGCTGGATACTCACTTTTCCCCTAAACGGAGTCAGGCAAATCCCCGTTGACCATCTGGTGCGCCGGCCGCGGGCCCCGCGTGCGACGGCGCCGCCACGCGCTCCGTATCAGCCCTTGGGACCCAGGCTCAGCACCGTCTGGCGCTCGGGGTCAAGGAACTCGGCGCAGGCCTGCCGCACCGACGCGCCGTCGATGGCGTCGATGCTGCGCAGCACCTCGTCCAGCGGGCGGAACGTCTCACGGTACAGTTCCACCGAGGCCAGGCGATACATGCGCGCCGCGGGGCTCTCCAGCCCCAGCGTGATCTGTCCCTTGAGCTGCTGGCGTCCCTGCGCGAGCTCCGCCTCGGGGATGCCCTCGTCGCAGACGCGGCGCAGTTCGTCCTGCACGGCGGCGAGCGCGTCGGCGCGCGTCTCGGGGGCGGTGCCGACGTACACCCCATGCGCGCCCGTGAGCGAGTGGAAGCTCTGGAAGGTGTAGACGCTGTACGCCAGCCCCCGCTCCTCGCGCACCTTCTGGAAGAGCCGCGAACTCATCCCGCCGCCCATCAGCGTGTCCACCAGCATCAGCGCATAGCGGCGCGGATCGCGATGCGGCACGGTGGCGCACCCCAGCACGACGTGGCACTGCGCGCCGTCGCGATCCACGTGGCGCACCTGCGGCGCCATCGGCACCGCGGCCACCTCGATGAGCGGCGTGCCGTCGCCGGCCGGCAGGTCGGCCCAGCCCGCGTCGGCGAGCACCTGCAGCAGGTGGGCGTGCGTCACGTTGCCGGCGGCCGCGACCACGACGTGCGGCGGATGGTACGCCCGCGCGTGCAGCGCGCGCACGTCGTCGAGCTGCATGCGCGACACCGTCTCGCGCGTCCCGAGGATGGAGTATCCCATCGGGTGGTCGCCCCACAGCGACTCGTTGTGCAGCTCGAAGACGAGGTCGTCCGGCGTGTCCTCGACCATCGAGATCTCCTCGAGGATCACCTTGCGCTCGAGCTTCAGGTCCTCGGCCCGCAGCAGCGGCCGGAACATGAGGTCGAACATCACGTCCGCCGCCTCCGGGAGGTGCTCGTCGAGCACGCGCGCCTGGAACGACGTGTGCTCGCGCGACGTGTAGGCGTCCAGCGATCCGCCCAGCGACTCGAGCGACAGCGCCAGTTGGTGCGCGGTGCGCTTCTCGGTTCCCTTGAACACCAGGTGCTCGAGCAGGTGCGAGACGCCCATCACGTCGCGCGCCTCGTGCACCGAGGCGGCGCGCACCCAGGCCCCCAAAGCAACCGACCGCACCCCCGGATAGAACTCCGAGAGTACGGTCAGTCCATTGGGCAGCACCGTGCGCTGCACCCCCGTCTCAGGGGCGGGGGTGTGAGTCACGGCTACTTGCGCGGACCGCGTCCACCGCGCCCGCCCCGACGCTCGCCGCCCTCGCGGGGCTTGCGATCGTGGTGCGGCTGCTCCGCGGCCGGCGCGGTCGCGTCCGGCGCCGCGGCATACGCGTCGCCCTCGGCCGCCGGCGCCGCCGGAGCGGCCGCGTCCGTGGCGCCCGGCTTCGGCAGCAGCGCCTTCATCGACAGGCGCAAGCGGCCGCGCTCGTCGCGCTCCACCAACTTCACCGTCACGCGCTCGCCCTTCTTCACCACGTCCTCGGGCTTCTCGACGCGCGTGTGGCGCATCTCCGAGACGTGCAGCAGCGCTTCCGTGCCCGGCATGATCTCGATGAAGGCGCCGAACGCCGTCACGCTCTTCACCGTCCCCTCGTACGTCAGGCCGACTTCCGGCTCGGCGGTGATGGCCGCGACCATCTGGCGCGCGCGCTCCATCGCCTCGCCGCCCACGGCCGCAATCGTCACCAGGCCGCTGTCGTCCACCGTGACCTCGGCGCCCGTCTCGTCCTGGATGCCGCGGATCGTCTTGCCCTTCGGGCCGATGAGGTCGCCGATCTTCTCGGGGTTGATGTTCAGCGTCACGATGCGCGGCGCCCACGGCGACAGTTCCGGACGCACCGTCGGCAGTGCCTTGTCCATCTCGCCCAGGATGTGCAGCCGGCCCAGCTTCGCCTGCGCCAGCGCCTCGGCCATGATCTTCAGGTCGAGCCCCTGGATCTTGATGTCCATCTGGATGGACGTGATGCCATCCTTCGTCCCCGCGACCTTGAAGTCCATGTCGCCGAGATGATCCTCGGTGCCCAGGATGTCGGTGAGGACGGCGTACTTCTTCCCTTCCTTGATCAGGCCCATCGCGACGCCGGCCACCGCGCCCTTCAGCGGGATGCCCGCGTCGAAGCACGAGAGCGAACCGCCGCAGACCGTCGCCATGGACGAGGACCCGTTCGACTCGAGCACGTCGGAGACGATGCGGATGGTGTACGGGAACTCGGCGAAGTCGGGGAGCACGCCCTGCAGGGCGCGCTCGGCCAGGTTGCCGTGGCCGATCTCGCGGCGGCTGGTGCCGCGCATCGGGCGCACTTCACCCGTCGAGAACGGCGGGAAGTTGTAGTGCAGCATGAACGCCTTGGTGGTCTCCTTGGCGTCGTCGATCGAGTCCATGCGCTGCACGTCGTTGGCCGTGCCCAGCGTCGCGGCGACGAGCGCCTGCGTCTGGCCGCGCGTGAAGAGCGCCGAGCCGTGGGCGCGCGGGAGCACGCTGGTGTCGATGCTGATCGGGCGCACTTCCGTCGGCTTGCGGCCGTCGACGCGCAGCCCCGTCTCGAGCACCTGCTCGCGGAGGGCGTTGTATTCGAGGTCGCCGAGCACGGCGCCGATGAACGGCACCTGCTCCGGCTCCAGCGTCGCGGAGAGCTCTTCCTTCACCGCGTCCTTCACGGCCTCGACGGCCTGGATGCGGGTGTGCTTCTCCTTCTGGTTGATCGCGGCCTCGATCTTCGCCTTCGCCGCCTTCGTGACGATCTTCTGCACGTCGGCGGGGGTCTCGTTCTTCGACCACTCCATCTTCTCGACCTTCACCTTCGACAGCAGCTCCTCCTGCATCGCGATCAGCTCGCGGATGCCGGCCTGCGCGATGCCGAGGCCCTTGATGACATCGTCCTCGCTGATCTCGAGCGCGCCGCCCTCGACCATCATGATCGAGTCCTGCGAGCCGGCGACCACGAGGTCCATGTCGGAGAACTCGAGCGCCTGGAAGGTGGGGTTCAGCACCCACTTGTCTTCCACGCGGCCCACGCGCACGCCGGCAATCGGGCCGGCCCACGGGATCCTCGACGCGCTGAGCGCGAACGACGTGGCCAGCAGGCCGAGCACGTCGGCGTCATTCTCCTGGTCGGCGGAGATGACGTAGATGAAGACCTGGACTTCGTTCTGGAAGCCTTCCGGGAAGAGCGGGCGGATGGAGCGGTCGATGATGCGGCACGAGAGGATTTCCTCGTCGCGCGGGCGCCCCTCACGCTTGATGAACCCGCCCGGGATCTTGCCCGCGGCGTAGGTCTTTTCCTTGTACTCGACGGTCAGCGGGAAGAACGGCAGGGGGCTCTTCTTGTCGCTGACGGTGACGGCGGCGAGCACCATGGTGTCGCCGAACTGCACGAGCGCCGAGCCCGCGGCCTGCTTCGCCATGCGCCCCGTCTCGAGGACGAGCTTGCGACCGGCAAAGGTCCGCTCAATGCGATGCATCATGTGTGATGTGTTCCGGTGGAACGCAAAACGCGCGGGCCGCCAATTGCGCCCGCGCGAGAAGCGTTGCGTGGTTCTTAGTAACGCAGACCCAGGTCAGCAATGAGCTTGCGATAACCTTCGACGTCCGTGCGCTTGAGATAGTCAAGCAGGCGACGGCGCTTGCCGACGAGCTTCAGCAGCCCGCGGCGGCCGTGATGGTCCTTGGCGTGCGAGCGGAAATGCTCGGTGAGGTAGTTGATCCGCTCGGTCATCACGCCGACCTGGACGTACGACGAGCCCGTGTCGGTCTCGTGGCGGCGATTCTTGGTGATCGCCGGCTTCTTGTCGAAAGGCATTCCTGAGTTCTCTGCGTACTTCGGTGACTAGGCCAATTCCGTTGTAGCAGAGGAAGTTAGCCTGACTCCGGGTGTGTGTAAAGTCCTTCAACGACGATTGAGGATAGGGAATCCGGATTCAGATTCAGGATTCCGACTCCGGACCCCGACTTGCGATGGATGTGCCCCAATCGCCAGTCGCGATCCTCCGTCGGAATCATCAATCCTGTTCCGGATTCCAAATCCTCTATCGGAACAGGGCCACGATATCGTTGAACATCACCACCGCAAACAGCGCCACGATCGCCGCCAGGCCCAGGCGCATCACCATCTCGCGGGTTCGGACGCTGATCGGGGAGCCCTTGATGGACTCGGCGATGGTCATCACCACCTGACCGCCGTCCAGGATGGGGATCGGGAGCAGGTTCAGGATCGCTAAGTTGATGCTGAGAAAGGCGATAAGTGCCCACACCGATTCCAAACTGTTGCGGGCGGCCGCCACCGAGGTCCGGGCGATCGCCACCGGGCCGCCGAGGTTCTTCACCGAGATCGACCCCTGGAAGAGCCCCCCGACAACTCCGACCACCGAGGTAGCCATCGCCCAGGTGGCCTGCCCACCCGCGACCGTCGCCGACGGCAGGCTGAGGCGATCCCGTTCCAGGCGGTCCTTGGGGTACGCCCCGATGCGCCCGACGGTCACCTGACGGCCCGTCGCGGCCTCCATCCCCTGCTGCGGGATCGGCGTCACCCTCACGATGACCGGCCGCCCCGCACGCACGATGCCGATGGCGATCTCCTTGCCGGCCGACGCCGAGACCGTGTTGAGCATATCGCTCCAGGCGTGCACCGGTACGCCATTGATCGACGCAATCGAGTCGCCCTTCTGCAACCCCGCGTTCCGCGCCGGCATGTCGGCCAGCACCGAGTCCACCACCGCCGGCACGTACGAGCGGCCGTAGTAGGCGAAGACACCGGTGGACACGACGAACGTCAGCACGATGTTCATCGCCACGCCGGCGAGCATGATGACGAGCCGCGCCCACAGCGGCTTGCTTTCGAACCAGCGGTTTGCCGGGACGGGCTTCGGGCCGAACGGGATCATCGCGTTCTCGTCCCAGTCAGCAGGACGCTCTCCCTCCCCCGCCCCTTGCACCCCACCGTGCCCGTTCCCTTGCACCTGGGACTCCGGCTTCCCTCCCTCGATCGCCGCCATCGTCTCGTCTTCGCGGCTCGCCATCCGCACATAGCCACCAAGCGGCAGCGCGGCCAGCACGTACTCGGTCTCGCCGCGGCGGCGCTTCCAGAGCGCCGGCCCGAAGCCGATCGAGAATCGCGGCGCGTACACGCCGGTCCACTTGGCGGCGAGGAAGTGCCCGAGCTCGTGCACGAAGATCACGAGCCCCAGTACCAGAAGCGGTGCAAGCCACGCTAGCGACATCCCAACCTCTCTCTGACGGTGCGCCGAGCTTCGGCGTCTGCATGCCACAAGGCGTCCAGTGTACCTCCCGCGAGCCCACTGCATCGGTCGAGCGCCGCTTCCACTCCCTCGGCGATCGCCCCGAACGACACGCGCCCCTCGAGAAACAACGCGACGGCCTGCTCGTTTGCTCCATTGAACACCGCGGGCGCGGCGCCGCCGGCACGGCCCGCTGCTACGCCCAGCCCCAGGCTGGGGAACGCGTCGTGGCGCACCGGTTCGAACGTCAGCCGCCCGGCCGCGACGGCATCGAACGCGGGAATCGCCGCGTCGTCGAACCGCTCGGGATGCGACAGCGCGTACAGGATGGGGAGTTCCATGGACGGCACGCCGATCTGGGCGAGCACGCTGCCGTCCCGGAATTCCACCATCGAGTGCACGATGCTCTGCGGATGCACCACCACGTCGATCTGGTCATACCCCAGCCCGAAGAGGAAGTGCGCCTCGATGACTTCGAGCGCCTTGTTGGCGAGCGTCGCGCTGTCCACCGTGATCTTGCGCCCCATCGCCCACGTGGGGTGATGCAGCGCGTCCTGCACCGTGGCGGTGCGGATCCGATCGTCCGGCCACTCGCGGAACGGCCCGCCCGACGCGGTGATGATCAGCTTGCGCACGTCGGCCGTGTGGCGCCCCGCCAAGCACTGCAGGATGGCGGAATGCTCGCTGTCCACGGGCACCACTTCGCCGCCGCCCTGTCGCGACGCCGCCGCCACCAACTCGCCGCCGACCACCAGCGACTCCTTGTTCGCGAGCGCCACGCGTTTTCCCGCGCCCAGCGCCGCGAGGGTGGCGTCCAATCCGGCGGCGCCGACGATGGCGTTCAGCACCACCCGCACGTCTGGTCGCGTGGCCGCCTCGACGAGCGCAGCCGGGCCCCGACGCCAGTGCGCCGGCGCGTCACCGTCGCCCTCCACGAGCGCGACGAAGCTCGGCGTCCACGCCCTTTCCTGCGCGCGCAGCATCGCCGTGTTGGCGTGCGCCGTCAGCGCCCGCACCGCGAAGCGCTCGCGATGCCGGTCGAGCACCCGCAGCGCAGTCGTGCCGATCGAGCCCGTCGAGCCGAGGATGGCGACGCCGTGCGGGGACATCAGGGACGGTAGACGAGGAAGAAGCCGAGCAGCGCGTACCCCACGGGCAGCGTGAACAGCAGCGAATCCACCCGGTCGAGCACGCCGCCGTGCCCGGGAATCAGCTGCGAACTGTCCTTCACCCCGGCCTCGCGCTTG
This sequence comes from Gemmatimonadaceae bacterium, assembly GCA_036504815.1. NCBI lineage: Bacteria > Pseudomonadati > Gemmatimonadota > Gemmatimonadia > Gemmatimonadales > Gemmatimonadaceae > Gemmatimonadaceae bacterium. The sequence goes on from DASXUN010000012.1 coordinate 393,764, forward strand.
AACATCGACTCGGCCAGGTCGCCCACTTGCGCCGCCACGCTCAGCACGACGCCCACCACGACGATCCCCACCGGGCGCAGCGTCAGGTGGGCCAGCGGCGGCAACACGAACGCCGCCATCGCCCACGTCGTGAGCACGCTCGCCACGACGGCGCCGTATGCCCCGGCCCAGGTCTTCTTGGGGCTCACCGACGGCATCAGCTTGCGCTTGCCGAACGCGCGCCCGGCGAGATACGCGCCGCTGTCGTTCAGCCACGTCACCACCAGCGGCAGCAGCACCAGCGCGGTGCCGCCCCACGCGTCGATGATGTAGTCGTGGTAGCGCAGCGCGTACGCGAAGCTCAGCATGCCGCCGGTGTACACCACGCCGGCCAAGGTCGTCCCGACGGCGGCCATCGGGCCGCCTGCGACGCCGCGCGCGAAGAGCACGACGGTCAAGAGGAGCGGAACCAGCAGGGCCACGACGGCCACCGACGGCACCCAGAGCCCGAGGTAGCGCGCGTGCACGACCACCGGCACGAGGGCGCTGAGCACGATGCCGACGGTGCGCAGCGGCCGCGCGCCGAGCCCCTCGGCGAGGCGAAAGAACTCCCACGCCGCCAGCGCCGAGGCCAGGGCCAGGAGCGTGACGAGGGCGGGGCCGCCGGCATACACCGCGCCGAGAACGATCGGAATGAGCACGATCGCGACCAGCAGTCGCTTCGGGAACTCGTTCACGGGAGGGTCAGGTTACGCCGAGACGCGGCCGAAGCGGCGATCGCGGCTCTGGTAATCGAGGATGGCCTTGTACAGGTCGGCGCGGCCGAAGTCCGGCCAGAGCACCGGCGAGATATGCAGTTCCGTGTAGGCGAGCTGCCAGAGCAGGAAGTTCGAGATCCGCATCTCGCCCGAGGTCCGGATCAGCAGGTCGGGGTCGGGACAATCCGCCGTGAACAGGCGCCCGCTGATCGCCGCTTCATCCACGTCGTCGGGCTTCAGGCGGCCCGCGGCCACGTCCTCGGCGATCAGCCGCGCGGCGCGCACGAGTTCGGCGCGCGATCCATACGAGATGAACAGGTTCAGGACGAGCTTGGTATTGTGGGCGGTCAGCTGCATCACGCCGTCCACCGCGCGCCGCTGCGCGGCGGCGAGCCGGTCGAGGTCGCCCAGGAAGACGACGCGCACGCCCTGCTCGTCGAGCTCGCGCGCCTCCTTGGCGATGTACTCCTCGAGCAGCGCCATCAGCGCCGAGACTTCAAGCGCGGGACGCTGCCAGTTCTCCTGCGAAAAGGCGAAGAGCGACAGCACGTCCACGCCCGCCTCGAGCGACGCCTCCACCACCTCGCGCACCGACTTCATGCCCTCCCGATGACCAACCGGGCGCGGGAGCATGCGCTCCCGCGCCCAGCGGCCATTGCCGTCCATGATGATCGCCACATGGCGCGGAATCGCGCCCTGCGCCTTCACCCGGGCGAGGAACTCGGCGGCGGCGCTCACGGAGCGCTCAAACCTCCATGATCTCGGCTTCTTTCGCCTTGCTCAGCGCATCGACCTTCGCGATGTGGTCGTCGTGCAGCTTCTGCAGCTCCTTCTCCGCGTGCTTCACGTCATCCTCGGAGACGCCGTCCATCTTCTTGAGCTGCTCGCGGGCGTGCGTGCGCGCGTGGCGGATGGCGATGTGCCCTTCCTCCACGTACTTGTGCACGATCTTCACCAGCTCCTTGCGGCGCTGCTCGTTCATCGCCGGCAGTGGCACGCGAATGAACGTCCCCTGGATCGCCGGGTCGAAGCCGAGCCCGCTCTCGCGGATCGCCTTTTCGATGGCGCGGATCTGCCCCTTGTCGAACGGCGTCACGATCAGGGCGCGTGGCTCGGGGGCGTTGACCGACGCCACCTGGTTGAGCGACACGAGCGCGCCGTACGCCTCGACCTTCACGGCGTCCAGCATGCTCGGCGCAGCCTTGCCCGAACGCACCGACATGAACTCGCGCTTCACTGCCTCGACGCCCTTTTCCATGTGGGCGCGGCATTCCTTCAGAGTTTCGGGAATCGATGTCATGAAACCAGGGTCCCCACCGGCTTGCCGCGGATCGCATCGGCCACGGCATCCGGAGTGTTGATGTTGAGCACGATCAACGGCAGCGAGTTCTCCTTGCAGAGCGTGATCGCCGTCTGGTCCATCACGCCCAGTTCCTCAAGCATCACGTCACGGTAGCTGATGCGATCGTACCGCGTGGCCGTCGGCTCCTTCTTCGGGTCGGCCGAGTAGACGCCGTCCACGCTCGTCGCCTTGATGATGACGTCCGCCTTCATCTGGATGGCCCGCAGCACGGCTGCCGTGTCCGTGGAAAAGTACGGGTTGCCCGTCCCGCCGGCAAAGACGACGCAGCGCCCTTTTTCGAGGTGACGCATCGCCCGCCGGCGGATGTACGGTTCGGCCAGCTCTTCCATGCGGATGGCCGTCATCACGCGGGTGTCGAGCCCGTCGCGTTCCAGCACATCCTGCAGCGCCAGGGCGTTGATGACCGTCCCCAGCATGCCCATGTAGTCGGCGCTCACGCGGTCCATCCCCATGCGCGAGATCTGCGACCCGCGCACGATGTTGCCGCCGCCAATCACCACCGCGACCTGCACGCCCATGGCGTGGATGGTGCGGATCTGGTGTGAAAAGCGCGTGATGGCGTCGAAGTCGAACCCGAAGCCCTTCTCCCCGGCGAGCGCCTCGCCGGAGAGCTTGAGCAGGATGCGCGAGTACTTGAGCGCCGACGACATGACGGTCAGCCCTCGCCCATCTTGAAGCGGGCGAAGCGCGCCACCGCGGCGCCGGCGCCGGCTTCCTTGATCAGCTGGCCGATGGTCTTGGTGTCCTCGCGGACCCAGGGCTGCTCGGTCAGCACGATTTCGCCGAAGAACTTGTTGATGCGTCCCTCGACCATCTTCTCGGCGATGTTCTGCGGCTTGCCGCTCGCCACCGCCTGATCCACGAAGATGTCGCGCTCGCGCTTCACGACCGCCGCGTCCACATCGGCGCGGTTGACGGCGATCGCCGGAGCCGGCACGCCCGCCGCCACATGCTCGGCGATCGTGTTGGCCAGCGTCGTGCCCGCCTCGCCGGCGATCCCCGTCACCTCGACGAGCACGCCGACCTTGCCATTGAAGTGCAGGTAGAAGCCCACCACGCCGCCCGCCTTGGCAGCGAAGCGCGCCACGTGCTTCAGCACGACGTTCTCGCCCGTCTTCGCCGAGGCGGCCTTCACCACCTCGCCGACGGTGCGCGAGCCGTCCGCGTACCACGGCGTGCCCAGGTAGGCGCCGTCGGCCCCGACCTTCACGACGCCGTCGACGCTCGCGTCCTTCGCCACCTGCTCGCACATCGTCTTCGCCACGGCGATGAACTCGTCGTTGCGCCCCACGAAGTCGGTCTCGGAGTTGATCTCGATCATCGCCGCGGCCGAGCCATCGGGCGCGACCCAGGTGACGATCTGCCCCTCGGAGGCCGCGCGATCGGCGCGCTTCTCGGCCTTGGCGATCCCCTTCTTGCGCAGGATGTCGACGGCCGCGTCCATCGCGCCGCCGGCCTCCTCGAGCGCCTTCTTGCAGTCCATCATGCCGGCGCCGGTGCGGGCGCGGAGTTCGGCAACGTCTTTCGCGGAAATAGCGGCCATATGCAGATGCCTTCTCGTGGATTCAGTCGGTGTGAAGACGCCGCCGGCTGGGCGGCCGGCGGCGTCGGAAAAATACGCGCGTCGCGGCGTGGTGACCACGCCGGGGCGCTTACGCGCTCGGCTGGTCGGTCGGTTCGGCCGGCTTGGTGTCGGCCGCTTCCGGGGCGTCGCCCTTCAGGCGGGCCGCGATGGCGTCCGGCTTGGCGCGACGGCGGCGCGGACGGTCGCCCCCACGCTCCCCGCCCGCACCGTGGCCGCCGCGACGGCGGTCCCGGTCCTGCGGCTCGGCGCCGCGGTCGGACGAGTACGTGTAGGCCTGGCCTTCCTCGACCTCCTCACGCACCGGCGCCTCGCGGCGCGCCTCGACGATCGCGTCGGTCACGGCCGCCGTCAGCAGCTCCACCGCGCGGATGGCGTCATCGTTGCCGGCGATCGGCACGGTGATGAGATCCGGATCCGAGTTGGTGTCGCAGATGGCGATGATCGGGATGCCAAGCTTCTTGGCCTCGTCCACCGCGATGCGCTCCTTCTTGGCGTCCACCACGAAGAGCAGCCCCGGCAGGCGCGACATGTTCTTGATGCCGGAGAGGTTCTTGAGGAGCTTGTCTTTCTGACGCGTGAGCATCAGCTGCTCCTTCTTCGTGTAGTTCTCGAAGCCGCCACCGGCCTCCGACCCCGCCTCGAGCTCCTTGAGCCGGCGGATCTGCTTCTTGACCGTCGAGAAGTTGGTGAGCAGGCCGCCGAGCCAGCGCTCGGTCACCGAGAGCGCGCTCGCGCGCTCCGCTTCCTGCGTCACGATGGCCGCGAGCTGGCGCTTGGTGCAGACGTAGAGCACCTGGTCGCCGCGCAGCACGACTTCGCGCGCGAGCTTCTGGGCGAGTTCCATCTGCCGCAGCGTCTTCTGCAGGTCGATGATGTGGATCCCGTTGCGCTCCGCGAAGATGAAGCGGCGCATCTTGGGGTTCCAGCGGCGCGTCTGGTGGCCAAAGTGGACACCGGCCTTGAGCAGATCGTCGAGCGTGGGCTGAGCCATGGGTACTGTCGTCCTTGAGACTGGTTTGATCGTCCTGCGAGTTCAGCGCCCGGACAGACCGGCGAACCGGACCCCTGCCGAGCTCCCTCGCAGTGAGGGATGGATGAACAACGGTGCAGGGGCACTGGCACGGACGAGCCGTGCGACACGGATGAGCCGTGCGGCCGGAGAAGGCGGTCCCTGCGACCGCCTCCCCCGCCCCGAAACGTCTAGCGCTTCGAGAACTGGAACCGCTTGCGAGCCTTCGGACGGCCCGGCTTCTTGCGCTCCACCGCGCGGGCATCGCGCGTCAGCAGCCCAAGATCGCGCAGCTTGCGGCGGTGCACCTCGTCCACCTGCACGAGCGCGCGGGCCACCGCGAGACGCAGCGCCCCGGCCTGGCCGGTGACGCCGCCGCCGTCGATGTTCGCATGCACGTCAAAGCGGCCGAGCGTGTCGGTCGCCGTGAACGGCTGCTGGATGGCGGAGACAAGCACGGGGCGCGGGAAATAATCCCCGAGCGTGCGCCCGTTGACGCTCCACTTGCCGGAGCCGGGCTTCAGGTACAGGCGGCACACCGCTTCCTTGCGACGGCCGATGGTGTGAATGGTCTGGTCGGCCATTGCTTACTTCGCCTCGAGCGTCGGGAAGGTGAGCGGGGTGGGCTGCTGGGCCACATGCGGGTGATCCGCGCCAGCATACACGCGGAGCTTGTTGCGGAGCTTGCCGCGGCCGAGGGCGTTCTTCGGCAGCATGCCATACACGGCCTTCTCGATGATGCGCTCCGGGTGCTTGGCGAGCATCGTCGCGAACGGCGTGTAGAGCTCGTGGCCCATGTAGCCCGTGTGGCGGAAGTACTCTTTCTGCTCCGCCTTGCGGCCCGTGACCTTCACCTTCGAGGCATTGATCACGATGACGAAATCGCCGGTGTCCATGTGGGGCGTGAACATCGGCTTGTGCTTGCCGCGGATGATCTTGGCCACCTCGGCGGCGAGCCGGCCCAGGACCATCCCGCTGGCGTCGACGACGAACCAGCGATGCTCGATGTCCTTGGGTGTAGCGCTGAAGGTCTTCATGTGAAACGATTGGGGCAGTACTTCGACTGCGTGGGACTTCGCCTCACCGGTGCGGAATGCAACCCGGGTCTCGGCCGCCACGAAGGGCTGTTTTCGGACAGACATGTAAGCTAGGCAACGACTTACATTGGGTCAAGGTCCGTACGTCCCTTTGGCTCCGCTGGCGAGCTCGCCAGGCGGGCGCCCCAGCGAGCTCCCCTAGCGGGCGCCCCAGCGCACTCCCCTAGCGGGCGCCCCGCGCCGGGAGCGCCGACCACGTGGGCCCCGCCTCGCGTACCCGGTGCAGCGTGAGCAGCACGTCGGCGCCGGTGCCCAGATCGGTCCGGCCGGAGTGTTGCAGGAACGGATGGAGCAGGTCCAGCATCCGGTCCAGGTAGCGGACGGCCGCATCGGGGTCGTTCAGGGCCACGCCCAGCCGGGTGAGGCACGACAGCAGGTCCACTTCCCCTTCGGCGGCGACGGAACCGGTCGCCAACTGCTCCTCCCGCGCCTTCTTCGTGCCCACGAACGACTTGGCGCGCGACCGCACCGCACGCCCCGGCGCCGGATCCGACTTCACCACGTCCATCGCATCGGCGCAATCCAGCGAGAGGGTGTACATCCCGGACGAGGAGGCGCCATCCTGTTCGATGGGCACCAGCTGGGCCAGTGTCGCCGCCGAAATTGTGTCGCCAAAAGCCTGCCACGCATCCAGCAAGGCCTTGCGCGTCCAGTGGTACCCGTACGGCGTGGCGCGCTCGAACGGCTGTCCCGTCCGGAACCGCCGCGCGAGGAGAATCCCCTCGGGGCGCCGCTGGAGCATGTTTGCCAGCAGGAAGGTGCGCAACTGCACGTATGACGCGCGGTCCTCGGTTTCGGCGAAGTAGCGCATCACCGGCGCGAGGTCTGACAGATAGACGTAACCGTCGCTGCGCGACAGCCGTTCCGGGTGCTTCGAGAGCCCGCTGACGGTGCGGAGGTAGTCCTCCATGATCAGCACGCGCTCCATGGACGGCTCGAGCGCCCGCTGCATCGGCCGCTGGGCCATCGCGGCCGGGGCGGCAAGCGCGGAGAGTGCGGCAAGCGCGGAAAGCGCCGCCAGCCCCACGACCACGACCCGCAGGCGTCCACTCATATGAGTTCCACCAGCACGGCGCTTTTCTCGACCGCCTGGCCCGGCTTCACGAGGACGGCCTTGACCGTCCCGGCCGTCGCGGCCCGCAATTCATTTTCCATCTTCATGGCTTCCATGCTAATCACACCCTGTCCTTGCGTCACCGTGTCGCCCGGCTGGACGTGCACGCGGACGATCATCCCAGGCATCGGCGCCGTCACGGGGAGCGGGCCCGCATGCGCGGCCTGCTCGGCGGTCAGGTCGCGAATGACCCGCGTGCGCTCGTCGAGCGCCTCCACGTCGAAGCGCCATCCGTCGAAGCGCAGCGTGTAGCGTCCGCGCTCCGGCAGGCGACGCGCCACCACGCGATGCACGCGACCGCCGATGCCGACCAGATGCACGGGGGTTCCCTCGACATCCGACAGATGGACCGGCCGCGAGACGCCGCCAATGCGCGCCGTCTCGCCGTCGAGGTCCACCTCGAGCCGTTCCTTGCCGATGTCCACGAAGTACTTCACGCGCCCTCCGGCACCAGTTCGCACACCGTCTCAACGTGGGCGGTCTGCGGAAACATGTCGAAACATTCCAGCGACGCCACTCGCCAGCCCGGCAGCCGCGAGACGTCGCGCGCGAGGGTGGCCGGGTCGCAGCTGACGTACACGATGGCACGCGGCGTGGGTGCGGCGGCGGCGAGCGCCGCGGTCACCACCGCGTCCACTCCGGCGCGCGGCGGGTTCAACAGCACGACATCGGCCGGGGGGAGCGAGGGCAACACGTCTTCCACCCGCGCCTCGATGGCCCGCGACGGTGCCACGAGGCGCGCCCCACAGACCGCGCTGGCGTCCGCATCGAGTTCGATCGCGGTCACCGTGATGCCGCTCGCCGCGAGCGCCACCGCGACATCGCCCGTCCCCGCATAGCCGTCGATGACCGTGGCTGGCGAATGCGCGCGCACCAGCGCCTCGACCCGCGCGCCAAGCTGCGCCGCGACGGCGGCGTTGACCTGCACGAACGAGGCGCCGGCATCGCGTGTCGCGCGGCGGTCCAGCAGCACGCGCCGCCGCCCGTGGTCGTCCACCCACCAGGTCGCGGCCACGGCGGTGAGGGCGGCGGCGAACGCCTTCCCTTCCGCCCACTGCGTACCGCCCTCGATGACGAGCAGCAGGTCGTCGCCGCCGCGCCGAAGCGACGCCCGAAGTTCCGGGGCGCGCGGCAGCAGATGCGCGCCCCGCGCCAACACCTCGTGCAGGCACTGCGTGAGCGCTTCGTCGGCGATCAGGCAGTCGCGCAGCGAGAAGATCTCGTCGGGAGCGCCGAGGCGATGCAGCCCCGCCTGCCACCCATCCGCCGATCGCCGCAGGGCGAGCGTCAGCTTGCGCCGATAGCGCCACGGCTCCCCGGCGCCGAGCACCGAGGGGAGCGGCACGGCGCGCTTGCCGATGCGCGCAAAGGCATCCTGCACGATCCGCGCCTTGGCGGCGCGCTGCGCCTCGAGCGTCAGGTGCTGCAGCTGGCAGCCGCCGCAGCGGTCGCGCTCGTAGTGCGGACAGGCGGGCGTGGTGCGTCCCGGCCCCGGCGACTCGACCGTCGCAAGCACGCCGCGCCCGAAGCGTCCTTTCGCCTGCACGCGCGCGACGACGCGATCACCCGGCGCCGTGCGCGGCACGAAGACCACGAGTCCCTCGTGGCGCGCCACGCCGTCGCCGCCGGCCGCGATGCCGGTGATGTCGAGCGTCATGAGCTCGCGCACGCGTCGCTCAGCGTCTCGTCACGCGCGGGTCACGCGTCACGCAGCCCGGACTCGCGCGAGAGCCGCGCCCAGGGCTGAAGTTCGGGCAAGGTGCCGTTGGACGAGGCGGCCGGCGCCGGGCTCGACGCGCCGCGTGCGGAACGCCGCTGGCGGTCGCGCTCGGCCAGCAGCGCGGCGGCGATGGCCGCGGCCTCTACCTGCTCGCGGGGCGCCGACGCGCTCACCAGCGAGTCCAGCCGCCGCTCCAGCCACTGGATGTCGATGGCACCGCGCCGGAACTCGTCGTCCTCCATCACACGCAGGTGGAACTCGCGCGACGTCTCGACGCCGTGGATGGTGAGCTCGTCCAGCGCGCGATGCATGCGGGCGATCGCCTCGGCGCGCGTCGGCGCCCAGACGATGAGCTTGGCGAGCATCGGATCGTAGTAGAGCGTGACTTCGCTCCCCACGCCCACGCCGCTGTCCCAGCGCACCCCGGGGCCGCCCGGCAGGCGCAGGTACTCGATGCGCCCCGTGCTCGGGAGGAAGCCGTTGGCCGCGTCCTCGCTGGTGATGCGGCATTCCATCGCCCAGCCGCGTGGATCGATGCTCGACGTGAACGGCAGTCGCTCGCCGCCGGCGATGCGCAGCTGCCACTGCACCAGGTCGATGCCGGTGACGAGCTCCGTCACCGGATGCTCCACCTGGATGCGCGTGTTCATCTCGAGGAAATAGAACTGCCCGTCGGGCGCGAGCAGGAACTCGCACGTCCCCGCATTCTGGTATCCGGCGGCCTTGGCCACCCGCACGGCCGCGGCGCCCATTGCCTTGCGCAGCTCGGCGTTGACCGCCGGACTCGGCGCCTCCTCGATCATCTTCTGGTGGCGCCGCTGCACCGAGCACTCGCGCTCGCCCAGCGACACACACCGGCCGTGCGAGTCGGCCAGCACCTGGATCTCCACGTGCCGCGGCCCGTCAATGTACTTCTCCACGTAGACCGCGTCGTCGCCGAAGGCGTTCATCGCCTCGCGCTGGGCCGCCTCGAGCGCCGCGCCGATGGCCGACGCCTCGCGCACGACACGCATCCCCTTCCCGCCCCCGCCCGCCGCCGCCTTCAGCAGCACCGGGTAGCCGAAGCGCTCGGCAATCGCCGTTGCTTCGTCCGCATCGCGCAGCGCGTCGGTGGTCCCCGGGACGACCGGCACGTCGTGCGCGACGGCGAGCGTGCGCGCGGCGGTCTTGGAACCCAGTGCCGCGATCGCCTCGGCCGGCGGCCCCACCCAGATCAGTCCCGCGTCGCGCACGGCGCGCGCGAACCATTCGCGCTCGGAGAGGAAGCCGTACCCCGGATGGATGGCCTCGGCACCGACGCGCTGCGCGGCCGCGATGATCAGGTCGCCCTTCAGGTAGCTCTCGCTCGACGGCGGCGGCCCCAGCCGCACCGCCTCGTCCGCCTCGCGCACGTGCGGCGCGCGGGCATCGGCGTCGGAGTAGACGGCGACCGACGCTATCCCCAGTTCGCGACACGCCCGGATGACCCGCAGCGCGATCTCGCCGCGGTTCGCGACCAGGACCTTCTTCACAGCGGGATGTTCCCGTGCTTCTTGGGCGGCATTCGGTCGCGCTTGCCCTGCAGCGTTTCGAGGGCGTCGATGAGCTTCAGGCGCGTGTCGCGCGGATCGATGATGTCGTCCAGGTACCCGCGGCTCGCCGCCACGTACGGGTTGGCGAATTTCTCGGTGTACTCGGCGACGCGCTGCGCCATCGCCGCCGCGGGATCGCTGCTTTCGGCGATCTCCTTCTTGAACAGGATCTCGACCGCGCCCTTGGGCCCCATCACCGCGATCTCCGCCGTCGGCCAGGCCACGTTGTAGTCGCCGCGGATGTGCTTGGAACTCATCACGTCGTACGCCCCGCCGTACGCCTTGCGCGTGATGACCGTCAGCTTGGGCACCGTCGCTTCGCAGTACGCAAAGAGCAGCTTGGCGCCGTGCCTGATGATGCCGCCGTGCTCCTGGGCCACGCCCGGAAGGAAGCCCGGCACGTCCTCGAGCGTCACGATCGGGATGTTGAAGGCATCGCAGAAGCGGATGAACCGCGCCGCCTTGGTGCTGGCGGCGATGTCGAGCACGCCCGCCAGCACGGCCGGCTGGTTGGCGACGATTCCCACCGAGAAGCCGCCGAGGTGCGCGAAGCCGACCAGGATGTTGCCGGCGAAGTCCTTGTGCACCTCGAGGAACTCGCCGTCGTCCACGATGCGCGAGATCACCGCGTGCATGTCGTACGGCTTGTTGGGTTCGTCGGGAACGATGTCGAGCAGGGCCTCGTCACGGCGGTCGCGCGGGTCGGCCGACGCGCCGCGCGGCGGCGGCTCGACGTTGTTGGACGGAAGGAAGCGCAGGAGGTCGCGGATGCCCTGCAGCGTCGCCAGTTCGCTGTCGCAGGTGAAGTGCGACACCCCCGACGTGCCCCCGTGGGTGTCGGCGCCGCCAAGCGCCTCCATCGTGACGTCTTCGTGGGTCACCGTCTTCACGACATTCGGGCCCGTCACGAACATGTAGCTCGTGTGCCGCGTCATGAACACGAAGTCGGTGATGGCCGGCGAGTAGACTGCGCCGCCGGCACAGGGTCCGAGGATGGCCGAGATCTGCGGCACCACGCCCGAGGCCAGGGTGTTGCGCAGGAAGATTTCCGCGTAGCCACCGAGCGAGACGACGCCCTCCTGGATGCGCGCGCCTCCCGAATCATTGAGGCCGATGACCGGCGCGCCGTTCCGCATCGCCAGGTCCATCACCTTGCAGATCTTCTCGGCGAAGGCCTCGCTGAGCGAACCGCCGAAGACGGTGAAGTCCTGCGAGAAGACGTAGACGAGCCGGCCGTCGACGCGGCCGTAGCCGGTGACGACGCCGTCGCCGTAGTAGTGCTGCTCCTCGAGGCCGAAGTCGTGCGACCGATGCACCACGAACCGGTCGAGTTCGACGAACGATCCGTCGTCGAGCAGCAGGTCGAGCCGTTCGCGCGCGGAGAGCTTGCCCTTGTCGTGCTGGGCCTTGAGGCGCTGGGCGCCACCGCCGAGTTCTGCCTCGGCGCGGCGGCGCTCCAGGAGGTCGAGTTTATCGCGCATGCTCATGGGGACAAAACAAACGTGCGGGCCCTTGGGCCGAAAGGCCGACGATGCCCCGGGGGGCACGGGCACGGTTCAGGGTGAGGTGCAGGGGCACGGTGCACGGTGTGGTGCAAGGTGTGGGGAAGTCGCTCGACCTGTCGCCGCACCCCGGCATCCCCGCGAGCCCCGTGCGCCCCACCCTGTACCGTGTCCCCTGCACTACACCGTGCCCCTGCCCCTGCACCCCGTATCAGGGCTTGTCTCTCTCAAACCCGATCCCGTCCAGCAGCACCGTCCCTGTCGCCGTACGATCGAAGACGAAGCGCACCGATCGCACCCGGGAGGCCACGAAACCCGGAACGGAGCGCTCCAGATCGCCGAGTGGCACCGCGTATCTCGTCAGCACCTGGTCATAGTCGCGGCTCGCCGCGCCATAGCGTCGTTCGATGCGCGCCCATTTGTACAGCCGAATCGTGAGCGGCGGCGGCAGCGGTGAGAGGTCCGACAGCGCGACCGAACCCTTCACGCCGTCGGCCGTCTCGACCTCGACGAGAAAGTCGAGCACCATCACGGAGTCCTTGGCGGCCTTGCGCGTGCCCGCGGCGGACTTGGTGTTGGCCTCGGCTCCCTTCGCCGCCGTCTTCGTCAAGTCGGTGGACCCCTTCGCCGCGGAGTCGGCGCCGCCACCCCGCAGCCACTTCGGAAGCCAGGCAAAGCGCGGTGCGCGCGGCATCGGGCCGGTGGCGGGGGCGGTGTCGGAGGGGGCGAGGGCTTTCGGCTTGTCCGTTTCGGCCTCGACCTCGAAGACCAGCGACGAGCGGGCGTCGAGCGCGAGCGCCGTCGACAGCGAATCGGCCCAGCGCACCTCGTAATCTGCCGGCCCCTCGCTGGCCCGCGGCTTGGCCCAGCCCACGCGCACGACGTGATTCTCGTAGGCGGAGCCACCGCGCGAGCGCATCGTCAGCCCGAGTTCGCGCCACGCCGCCAACCGGTTTCCCTGGATGCGAACGCCGGGGAGCGAGCCCGTCGTGACGTCCACGTCCTCCTCGAACGCGGCGAGCCGGCGCGTGCTGGGGTCTTCGTAGCGCGTCAGATAGATCGTCGGCGGCAGCCACGCTCCGCCGCGCCGTGCATCGCGGAAGAGCGGCTCATAACCGCGCGCATCGCGCAACGTCAGGTCGAGAAAGGCGCTGATGAAGACCTTGCCGGCCCGCCGCTGCTGCTCGCCCGTCAGCAGGTTGCGCTTCTGCAGCATCAGCCCCAACTCCGGGCCGACATTGCTCGAGCCCCACACCGTGTTGAACTGCCCGTGGTTGGCGCGGTAGATGTAGATCGCCGACTTCCGCCACGGCCCCGGACGCGTGAAGGCGACGCGCTGGAACTGCCGCTGCCCCATGAAGGTCGACACGTCCGAGTCGTGGGCGCCGTGCAGCACCAGGTAGTTGATGTCGGTGACCGGCGTTCCCTGGTCGGCCGGTCGGTATTGTCCGTCGACCGGCGCGATGGCGACGAGCGTGCGAATGTCGAAGTTGAAGTCGAAGCGCACGCGCGCGTCGTCGGGATAGCGCGGCAGGCGATTGAAGGCCGCGGCCACCGCCACCGCCTCCCCGCCGCGCGAGTGCCCCATCAGCGCAATGCGGGAGAGATCCACCTGGCCGAAGAGCGGTGACGCGCTGTCGGCGGTGAAGCCTCGCCAGGCCACGAGGTGCTGCAGCAGCATCCAGCCGCGCGCGTCGTTTTCGGCGCGGAGGTTGCCGTTGAGAAAGTTCTCATCCACCGACGCCAGGATGTAACCGCGACTCGCGAGCAACTCGCCCAGATAGGCGTAGCCCGGGTCGGAGAACTCCTTCATGCCGTGATTGCCGTGCACGATGAGCACGAGAGGGAACGGTCCCTTTCCCTCGGGATACCAGACGCGCCCGTTCACGGGCAACCGCTTGGCATCGAAGCCCCAGTACGCCCAGCGTTCCTTCAGTAGCTTCGGGTTGGCGCCCTTCAGAAACGGTGCGCCGTTGACGACCCCGGTACGCAGGGTCACCGAGTCGCGGTACTCGGCCCGCCGTCGGTCGGTGCCGCTTCCATAGAACAGGCGCCGCACCGCGAACGCGCCGGGCTGCGCCGGATCGGGCATTTCGAGACCCACGCTCGCCGGCGGGACGAAGCGCGCGGGATCAACGAGGCGACTGGGCTGGTAGCAGGCCGCCAGCAGGACGAGGAGCACGATGCGTCGAGGCATGGCGCTGAGGCTACCCAGGCGTCGGGCTGGGCGGAAGGGTTCATTCGTGGTACAAGGGCACGGGCACGGTGGGGTGCACGGCGAGGGGAACAGCGCGGCTACCTGTGCACCTGACTGTGCCTGTGTCCCTCACCCCACTGTGCCCATGCCCTTGCACCCCACTGTGCCCGTGCCCCTGCACCCCACTGTGCCCGTGCCCTTGCCCCCAAACGACGCGCCCCCTCCGGTAGTCCGGAGGGGGCGCGTCGTTTGAAGCCGTCTTACGCTTCGTCGATCTCTTCGATGACCGCCGACAGGTCGGCCGGAACTTCCGGAATCGCGTCGCCTTCCTCGGTGTGCACCTTGGACGGCTCGGCCGGGCGCTCCTGCCCTTCCGGAATGTTCGTCACCGCAAGCACGATGCGGCGATGGATGGGATCGACCTCGAGCACGCGCAGGTCGAGCGCCATCTTCTCCCAGGCGATTTCCGCCGGGCTCTGGATCGTCTTGCCGGTGATGTTCAGCTGCGAGATGGGCACGAAACCTTCGATGTCGTTGCCGACATCCACCACCACGCCCTTCTCCATCAGGCGCACCACGTGGCCGTGGAGCTCGGTGCCGACCGGGTAGGTCTCGCCGATCTTCAGCCACGGATCTTCCTCGGCCTGCTTGAGGCCGAGCGAGATGCGCTTGTTGTCGCTGTCGATGTTGAGGATCACCACGTCCACCGCGTCACCCTTCTTGACCACTTCCGACGGGTGCTGGACGCGCTTGGTCCACGACATGTCGGAGATGTGGATCAGGCCGTCAATCCCCGGCTCGATCTCGACGAACGCGCCGAACGAGGTCAGGTTGCGGACCTTGCCGTTGATGCGCGTGCCCACCGGGTACTTGAGCGGCAGCACCATCCACGGATCCTGCTCGGTCTGCTTCATGCCGAGCGAGATCTTCTCCTCGTTCGGATCGACCTTGAGCACCACCGCCTCGATGGCCTCGCCGATGCTGACGAGCTTCGACGGATGGCGGACGTTGCGCGTCCAGCTCATCTCGCTGATGTGCACCAGGCCCTCGATGCCCGGCTCGAGCTCGATGAAGGCGCCGTAGTTCGTGATGCTGACGACCTTGCCCGAGACGCGCGTGCCCACCGGGTACTTGGCGGCGACGTCCTTCCACGGATAGGCCTGGAGCTGCTTGAGGCCGAGCGAGATGCGCTCGCGCTCCCAGTCGATGTCCAGCACCTTGATCTCGAGCTCCATGCCGATCTGCACCATCTCGCTCGGGTGCTGGATGCGGCCCCACGACATATCGGTGATGTGGAGCAGGCCGTCCACGCCGCCGAGGTCGATGAAGGCGCCGAAGTCCGTGATGTTCTTGACCACGCCCTTCCGCACCTGGTCCTTCTGGAGCTCCTTCATCAGCTTCTCGCGCTTGCCGGCGCGCTCGGTCTCGAGGATCACGCGGCGCGAGACGACGATGTTGCGGCGGCGCTTGTTGAGCTTGATGATCTTGAACTCGTACTTCTGGCCCAGCAGCTCGTCGATGTTCGGGACGCGGCGCAGCGCGATCTGCGATCCCGGGAGGAACGCGTCGACGCCCATGAGGTCGACGACCACGCCACCCTTGATCTTCTTGACGAGGACGCCCTCGACCGGCTGGTCGGACTCGTACGCGACGCGGATCTTCTCCCACACGCGCATGAAGTCGGCCTTCTTCTTGGACAGGACGACCGAGCCTTCCTGGTCCTCGAGGTGCTCAAGCAGGACTTCGACTTCGTCCCCGACCTTGAGCTCCGGCATGTCCTTGAACTCTTCGAGCGGGATCGACCCTTCGGACTTGAAGCCGATGTCGAGCACGACGAGGTTGTCGCGGATCTCGAGCACAACGGACTTGACGATCTCGCCTTCCTCAATGGAGGCGAGCGTGCCGTTGTACAGGTCCATCATCGCTTCGTAGTCGGAGGACGAGTACTCGTCTTCCTCGTAGAGCTCGGGACGGCGGTTCGCGAGCGGGCGCAGGACGGCCTTCTGGGCCATGCGCTTTTCACGCTCGATCATTTGCGGGGTGGCTTCCGGGGTGACGCTGCTGGTCATGTGTTGCCTGGACGCGGAGTTTTGCGGCTCGCCGCGCGCGAGGATGCGGGTGGTGGTTGGCCGGAAGACGAGGGCGCGTGGGCCGTCGAGGTCCCGGGGCCCGCCAATCGGCGGGAACTATTTAATATGGCGGCGAACCCGTCTTAGGGGAAGGGGCACGGGCACGGTGTAGTGCAAGGGAACGAGAAGACGCTGGCGCCCGGAGCCGAGACCGCTACGGCCATGCTCGAGCGCGTCCCTGTACCCCACCGTGCCCGTGCCCTCGCACCCCACCGTGCCCGTGCCCTTGCCCCCCACCGTGCCCTCGCGTCAGCGCCGCTCTCTCGCCAGTGCGACGATCCGCTCCACCTGCTCCGCCTGCGTGATCCCCGTCGTGTCGATCCAGATGGCGTCGGCCGCGGGCTGGGTCTGTACGCGGTCCTTCTGGTCCCGAGCCTCGAGTTCGGCCGTCTCCGCCTCCAACTCCCCTGCCGCCGGGGCGCGTCCCGTGCGCTGCAGGATGCGCCGGCGCGCGCGCTCGGCGGGGAGCGCCACCAGCCAGATCTTGAGCCGCGCCTCGGGGAAGACCGCCGTCCCCATATCGCGGCCGTCCACGACGATCTCGTGCGCCGCCGCGGTCGCCCGCACCAGGGCGTTCACCCACGAGCGCACCTGCGGCATCTTGGCCACCAGGCTTACCGTCCCCGTCACGGCCTCGCCGCGGATCTCGGCCTCGCAGTCCACCCCATCGAGCCGCGGCTCGAAGCTCGTCGCCCCGGGCGCCACCGACACGTGCCGTGCCGCGTCGAGCACCGATGCTTCGGTCCATTTGTCCGGCGGGTCGCCGCGGCGCAACCGCGCGGCCGTCACACAGCGGTAGATCATCCCGCTGTCCAAGTGCCGGAGCCCGAGTGCCTCGGCCACCATCTTCGACGTGCTCGACTTGCCCGAGGCGGCCGGGCCGTCGATCGTGACCACCAGCGGGGACCGGCTACCCGACGACACGCGCGAGCTCCTCCCAGAACGTGGGGAACGACACGGCCGCGCAGGCGGGGTCGTCCACCGTAATCTGGCTCCCGGGGACCGCGCCAAGCACGCCGAACGCCATCGCGATGCGGTGGTCGGCGTGCGTCGTCACCCGCCCGGTGAACGGACGGCGGCCAGAGCCGCGCACGACGAAGCCGTCGGTCAGCTCCTCCGCCTCGGCGCCGACGGCGCGCAAGTTCTCGACGATCGCCTTGATGCGATCGCTTTCCTTCACGCGCAGTTCGCCGGCGCCGGTGACTCGCGTTTCGCCCTCCGCGCAGGCCGCGGCGCAGGCGAGCACGGGGAGTTCGTCCACCAGCGATGGCACCTCGCTCCCCTCGATGACGGTGCCGCGCAGCCCGCCCGGCGCGACGACCACGCGCGCAATCTCTTCCCCGCCGTCAAGGCGCGCGCCCTCGAAGCGCAGCGCCGCGCCCATGCGCTGGAGCACCCGGAAGGCGCCGGCGCGCGTCGGGTTGATGCAGACGTCGTCGAGCGCGAGTTCTCCGCGGTCTGCGATGGCGGCGAGCACCGCGAAGAACGCCGCCGAGGACGGGTCGCCCGGCACCAATTGATCGGCCGCGTCGAGGCGTCCGGACGGGACCAGCGACACGACGCTGCCCTCGACGCGCAGGTCGACGCCGCGCCCCAGGAACATCCGCTCGGTGTGATCGCGCGTCGGCGATTCCTCGTGCACTTCCACCGGCACGTCGGCCACCAGGCCCGCCAGGAGGATGGCGCTCTTCACCTGCGCGCTCGCCGCCTCCATGCGCCACGTAAGTCCCTGCAGGGCGCCGCCGTGCACGGTCATCGGCAGCCCGTCGCCCGCGGCGAACTCAAAACGCGCGCCCATCGCGGAGAGCGGCCGTGCCACGCGTCCCATCGGGCGCCGGCTGAGGCTGGCGTCGCCGATGAATCGCGCCGACAGCGGCGAGCCGGCGACGATGCCCGCCATCAGGCGCGTGGTCGTGCCGCTGTTGCCGCAGTCGAGGTCCACCACCGGAGCGCGCAGGCCGCGCCGTCCGACGCCGGGAATGACGAGGTCCGCATCGAGCGCGGGGATGGCCACGCCAAGCGCACGGAGCACGCCGGCGGTGCTGTGCACATCGAGCGACTGCAGGACACCGCGCACGCGCGACGCACCGTCGCCGAGCGCGCCGAGCATCAGGGCCCGATGCGAGATTGACTTGTCCCCCGGGACCCGCACCTCACCGGCAACGCGCATGACCGCCATCACTCCTTGACTAACGGGGTGGCGCCGCGAAGGCCGCGCCTCGCACCACGTTCGCCAGAAGTCTAATCACCGCAGCCACCCCTCGAGAGCGGTGGCCACGTCGGTCTTGTCGTCGCGGTACTTCACGATCACCGGCGTCTGCAGCGAGAGCCCCTGCTCCCGGCCCCATCCCTGGCTCACCTGCCGCGCGCCCGGCACGACCACGGCACCAGACGGAATCTGCAGCACGCCGCCGGCCGGCGCGCGGATCACGCGCTCATGCACCAGGTCGAAGACCGGCGTGCCGCGCGTCAGCACCACGCCGGCGGCCAGCACCGCGCGCGCGCGCACCACCGTGCCCTCGTAGACGCCGCAGTTGCCGCCCACCACGACGTCGTCCTCGATGACGACCGGCGAGGCGTTGACGGGCTCGAGCACGCCGCCGATCTGCGCGGCCGCGCTGAGGTGCACCCGCTCACCGACCTGCGCGCAGGAGCCGACCAGCGCGTGCGAGTCGATCATGGTGCCGGCGCCGACGTACGCGCCGACATTCACGAACATCGGCGGCATGCAGACGACGCCGCGCGCGAGGAACGCCCCGCGGCGGACGGACGACCCGCCGGGGACGACGCGGATGCCGTCGTCGAGCGTCAGGGCGCGGGTGGGGTACGTGTGCTTGTCGAAGAACGTGAACGGCCGGCTGACGCGCGCGTCGCCGAGCACCGACTGGTCGATCATGCGCCCGACGCGAAAGCCCGCGAGGATGCCGCGCTTGACCCACGGGACGGCCACCCACTCGTCGTGATCGGCCCGCATGGCGGCGCGCACCACGCCCGTCTCGAGCGCGGTCAGCAGGAGGTCGATCGTCTCCTCGGCGTCGTTCGGCGCGGGAACGTGGCTGGGCAGGTTGAAGAGGGCTTCGACGCGCTGCTCCAGCGCGACGACTTCGAGGCGAGGCGGCATTTAGAGAGAGACCCCTGCGCTGATCAGCGCCGTGCGGAGCAGCGGTTCGTGACGCGGGTCGAGCGGGACCAGCGGCAGGCGCAGCACGTTCTGTATGCGTCCCATCATGGCCAGCGCCGCCTTGATTGGCATCGGGTTCGACTCGACGAACGCCGCGCCGAAGAGCGGCGCCAGTTGGCTGTGCAGGGTGAGCGCCGCGGCCCGGTCGCCACGTCCGGCCGCCACCGTGAGCGCGTGCATGGCGGCGGGGACCGCGTTGCCAACCACGGAAATGATCCCCTCGCCGCCGCGGGCCATCACGTCCGCGGTCAGTCCGTCGTCACCCGAGAGCACGGCAAAGCCGGCGGGGCGGCGCCGCAGGATTTCGCCGATCTGCTCGATGTTGCCCGACGCTTCCTTCGTCGCGCAGATATTCGGATGCTCGGCGAGCGCGAGCTGGGTATCGGCCTCCACGTTGCTCGCCGTGCGGCCGGGGACGTTGTAGAGCACCACGGGGACCGGCGCGGCGTCGGCGACGGCGCGAAAGTGCGCGAGCAGGCCGCGCTGCGGCGGCTTGCTGTACATCGGCGACACGTGCAGCAGGTGCGTGGCGCCGGCCCGCGCGAGGACGCGCGACGTCTCGATGGCGACGGCGGTGTCGTTGCTCCCGGCGCCGGCGATGACCGGCACGCGCCCCGCGGCAACCTCCGCCGTGATGGCCACCACGCGCTCGCGTTCGGCGAGCGTGAGTGTCGCCGCCTCGCCGGTCGATCCCACGGGGACGAGGCCGTCGATCCCCTGCTCGATCTGCCACGCGACGAGCGCGCGCAGGGCAGGTTCGTCAATGGCGCCATCGGGCGTGAACGGCGTCACCAGCGCCGTGATGGCGCCGCGCAGATTGCAGGAACCCATTAGGCGCCTCCCGAGGCATCGAGCATGTCATCGAGCGTGAAGACGCCGCGGCGCCCGACGATCCAGCGCGCCGCGGCCAGCGCGCCCAGCGCGAAGACGCGGCGGTCCCGCGCCTCGTGGACGAGGCGCAGCTGTTCGAACATCCCGTCGAGCAGGAAGGCGTGCGTCCCGGGCACTGATCCGACGCGCACCGAGGTGATGGGGACGGCGGTCCCCGAGGCCTGCTCCGCCACGCGGGCGAGCTGGCGCGCCGTGCCGGAGGGCGCATCGAGCTTGGCCGTGTGATGCGTTTCCACGAGGTGCGCGTCGAACCCGCCGGCGGCGCCGGCGCGACGGGCCGCCTCCGCCACGAGCGCCGTGAAGATGTGCACCCCGAGCGAGAAGTTCGGCGCCCAGAGCAGCGCGCCGCCCGCCGACCGGACCTCGCCAATGACCACGGCGCGCTCCGCGTCCCAGCCCGTGGTGCCGCACACGACGGCGCACCCGGCCTGCGCGCAGGCACGCACGTTGGCCGCGGCCGCGTCGGGCTGGGTGAACTCAACGGCGACATTCGCGCCGTT
The DNA here is from genome assembly GCA_036504815.1 of Gemmatimonadaceae bacterium. Lineage (NCBI taxonomy): Bacteria > Pseudomonadati > Gemmatimonadota > Gemmatimonadia > Gemmatimonadales > Gemmatimonadaceae > Gemmatimonadaceae bacterium. The sequence continues at coordinate 414,360 of DASXUN010000012.1, forward strand.
CAGCGAGGCGGCGGTGATCCCCGCGCCCAGCACATCATCCCGCCCGAGAAAGGCGGCGACGTCCACGCCCTGCTCGGCGGCCAGGTCCCGCACGAGCCGCCCCATCTTGCCGTCGCCGATCACCGCCAGCCGCAGCGCGCTCATCGCCCCTCCTCGAAGAATGCCCGGTGCAGGCGACGCATCGCTTCGTGCACCTGGTCGCCGTCCACGATCAGCGTGAGGTTGATCGCGCTCGCGCTCAGCGAGCACATCTGCACGCGCATCTCGCCGAGCGCCGTCAGCGCGCGCGCCATCGTGGGGGTGTGCTCGCCGAGTCCGGCCCCGACGATGGCCACGATGCCGCGGCCGCGCTGCACCGTCACGTCGCCAAACGCGCGCAGCGCCGCCAGCACGGCGTCGAGCTGCGCATCCTCGTCGATGGTGGCCGACACGCTGACCTCCGACGTGGCGATCACGTCCACGGACAGCTTGAAGCGCTCGAAGACGGAGAAGATGCCGCTCACCACGCCGGGGGTGCCGAGCATCGCGCTCGACTTGACGTTCACGAGCACCACGTTGCCGCGGCCGGCGATGGCGCGCACCGACAGTCGCGGCGCGTCGAAGGTGATGCGCGTCCCCGCCGCCTGCGGCCGGTGCGAGTTGTAGATGAAGACGGGAATGCTGCGCTGCACCGCGGGGGCGATGGTGCTGGGGTGCAGCACCTTGGCGCCGAAGCTCGCCAGCTCGGCCGCCTCGTCGAATCGAATGTGCTCGATCAGCTGCGCGGCCGGGATCACGCGCGGGTCGGCCGTCAGCATGCCGTCCACGTCCGTCCAGATCTCGATCGCGTCCACGTCGAGCGCCGCGCCGAACAGCGCCGCGCTGTAGTCGGAGCCGCCGCGTCCGAGCGTGGTGGTCACGCCCAGCGGACTGGCCCCGATGTAGCCGCCGAGCACGGGCACGCGTCCGTCGCGGACAATCGGCAGCAGCTGCTCGCGCGCCGCGTCGGCAATCGCCTCGGGCTGCGGGCGCGCCTTGCCGAACGCGTCGTCGGTCACCATCACCCGGCGCGCATCGACCCACGTGGCGGGAATGCCGCGCTGCCGGAAGGCCGCCGCAACGATCGGCGACGACAGGCGCTCACCATAGGCCGCCACCGCGTCGAGGGACCGCGCGCTGACTTCACCGAGGACGGAGAGTGCCTCGCCCAGGTGGGCCAGTTCGTCGAACAGCATGCTCACGTCGGCGGCCACGTCGGACGCCTCGGGGCTCGCGCCGAGCAGTTCGTCGACCACGGCGAGGTGCCGCTCGCGCAGCGCCTCGATGCCGCGGATCGCCGCGATGAACTGCCCGTGGGCCGTCTGCGCGGCGATCTCGAGCAGCGCGTTGGTGGTGCCGGCGAGCGCGGAGACGACGACCACCGGCTGGTGGGCGAGGCGCCCGCGCACGATGGACGCGGTGCGTTCAATCGCGGCGGCGTCGCCGACCGACGTGCCCCCGAACTTGCAGACGATCATCTGGCGCCCGCGCGCCCGGTCGCCACCAGCAGCTCGGCGTTCAGGATGGACCCGCCCGCCGCCCCGCGAATCGTGTTGTGCCCCATGCAGACGAACTTCAGGTGGAAGAGCGGATCGCGGCGCAGGCGCCCGACCGACACCGTCATTCCCCCGCCGCGCATCACGTCGCGACGCGGCTGCGGCCGGTCGTCCGTCTCGAAGAAGTGCAGCGGCGCGGCCGGCGCCGACGGCAGGCCGCGCACGGCGGCGTGCCCGCGCCACTCCTTCAACTGGCGCGCCGCCTCCTCGAGCGCCGGCTCGCGCGCGAACTCCACCGAGAGGCAGACCGTGTGTCCGTTCTCCACGGCGACGCGGTTGGCATGCGCGCTCACGGCGAACGGCGCGGCGATCACCCCCTGCGCACCCATCACGCCGAGCATCTTCTGCATCTCGCGCTCGATCTTCGGCTCTTCGTCGCCGATGTACGGAATGACATTGCCGAGGATGTCGAGCGACGGCACGCCGGGATACCCCGCCCCGCTCACCGCCTGCATGGTCGCGACGAAGACGCGGCGCGCGCCGAACGCCGCGTGCAGCGGCGCGAGCGCCACCGCGGCCATCGTCGCGGCGCAGTTGGCGTTGGTGACGATGCCGCCCGTCCAGCTGCGCGCCGCGCGCTGCGCGTCGAGCAGCGCGAGATGGTCGGCGTTCACCTCGGGAATCACGAGCGGAACGTCCGGCTCCATGCGGTAGTTCTTCGCGTTGCTCAGCACCAGGCGGCCGGCCGCCGCGAAGGCGGCTTCGACCTCGCCCGCCACGCCGCTGTCGAGCGCGGAGAAGACGATGGGCGCCGTCACCGACGCGGGGTCGCAGGGCTTCACGACGAGCCCGGCCACGCCCTTTGGCATGTCGCCTTCGATCCACCGCGTCACTTCGCGGTACGGCTTCCCCGCCGAGCGCTCCGACGCCGCGACCTCGGCGAGCTCAAACCACGGATGTCCCTCGAGCAGGCGGACGAAGGTCTGGCCCACCGCGCCCGTGGCGCCGAGGACCGCAACTTTGATGGGGGGACGAGGGGCGTTCATGAGGCGAGCAGGGTGCGCACGAGGCGCTCGTAGGTGTCGACCGCGGCGCGCAGTTCATCGAGCGCGATGAACTCGTCGGGCGTGTGGGCGACGTGAATGGAGCCGGGGCCGAAGAGCAGCGGCGTGCCCCAGCGTGGAAGGAGCGGGATGTCGGACGTGTAGGCCATCGACGCCGTCTCGAACCCCGGAACGACGTGAAAGTGCTGCGCCGGGATGAACGACCCGAAGGTGAGTTCCGCCCGCTCGCCGGCCCACCGCTCGAGTGCCGCCTGCACCGGCGCGCGGTCGCCGACCATCCGCACGAGCAGTTCGGCCTCGCACAGTCCGGGAACGATGTTCGCCTCGGTGCCGCCCCGGACAACGCCGACGTTGATGGTCGTCGCGCCGAGCCTGGCATCGACGGGCAGTTCGAGGTCGGCCAGCTGCGGGAGCAGCTCGCACATCGGGAGGATCGCCGACGCGCCGAGCTGCGGATAGGCGGAGTGCGCCTCGCGGCCGCGCGTGCGCGCCGTCACGCGCCACGCGCCCTTGCAGCCGGTGGCGAGCCGGCTCTCCGTCGGCTCGCCGTTGATCAGGAACCGCGACGTCGCCTCGAGCTGGTTGGCGGCGCGGGCGCCGTCGGAGCCGCGCTCCTCGCCGACGACGAAGAGCAGGTCGACGCGCTCCTCCCCCGCTTCGGCGAGGCGGTCGGCCGCGACGAGCATCGCCGCCGCGATTCCCTTGGCATCGCACGCCCCGCGGCCGTAGAGCCGGTCACCGTCGAGGCGCGGCGCGACGTACGGCGGGACCGTGTCGAGATGCGTGGAGAGCGTGACCCCGCCGCCGCGCCGCGACGCCCACACGTTGGAGCGGCCGGCAGACACTTCCTGCAGCGTGACGTTCCATCCACGCGCGATGAGCCAGCGGGAAACAAACTCGACGGCCCGTCCTTCGTCGCGAGACGGTGACTGGACCGCGAGCAGTTCAGCGGCGAGTGAGACGACGTCGGACATGTGAGCCAATCTATTGAGGTCCCGCGATGGACGGCAGTTGTTCGGGACTCGCCCGTGAGCCGTATACCTACAAAAGGACACGTACTTGACAAGCTTTTCCCTGACGTGCCTCTTAGTCCGCGTGCGGAGGCGGGTCCCCCAGTGGTTCATCCGTTTCACGCGAGGTGTCTCGAAAGTGAACGTCTGGCGACGCATGCCGGGCGTTCTCGCTGTACGGAAGCGCTTTTCAGGTGCCGTGCTGTCTGGTTCTCACCGATTCGCAGTCCGGGAGGTTGTCCGTGCGTCCCACCCCACGCTTTCAGGCAGTCAGTCGCTGCCTGACAATCGCCCTTGCCTTCCTGCTCGCCGCGCGAGCGGAAGCGCAGACCGGCAAGATCACCGGCGTCGTCACCGACGCGGCGACAGGCCAGCCGATTGAAGGCGCCCAGGTCCTGTTGCAAGGCACCGGCTACGGCCAGGTGTCCGGGGCCAACGGGCGCTTCTTCATCCTCGGCGTCGCCCCCGGCGACTACACCGTCCAGGCGCGCCGCATCGGCTACGGCACGCAGCAGACGACGGTGTCGATCGCCATCGATGTGACGCGCGAGATCAACTTCAAGCTCTCCAGCGCCGCCAACACGCTGCAGGCGGTGCAGATCGTGGAGAACCAGGAGAACCTGGTGGAGTTGAAGCAGACGGGAACCACGCAGTCGATCTCGCAGGAGGAGCTGCAGACGCTGCCGGTGCGGAACATCAAGGACGCGCTGCAGCTGCAGGCCGGCTTCACCGAGGTGCCGCAGGTCTCCACCGACCTGACGGCCTTTACCGCGGCGCGCCGGCAGGGCATCACCGGCGTGCAGATCCGCGGCGGCCGCGCCGGCGAGACGATGACGCTCATCGACGACATCCCGGTCAACAACTTCCTCTTCGGCGGCCCCGCGCTCGACCTGACCAACAAGGCGGTGGCGGGCGTCTCGACGATCAAGGGCGGCATGGAGCCGCAGTACGGCAACGCGCTCTCCGGCGTGATCTCCACGGCGACGCGCGAGGGCGGCACGACCATCCAGGGCGCGCTCGACTACGAGACGTCGAAGGTCGGCAAGGCCGTTGGCGGCGTCTCCGACGGCCTCAAGGGCTACGACTTCATCGAAGGATTCCTCTCCGGTCCCGTGCCGGCGACCAGCAACAAGCTCCGCTTCTTGCTCGCCGGCCGCTCGACCGGCAGCGCGTCGCAGGTGCTGCAATACGACAACAAGGTCTTCCAGCCGTTCGAGAGCGACACGATCGCGCGCAACATCAACGCGGGGGACCTGCTCGCCGGCTGGCGGGCGCAGGGCTACACCTCGGAGCGCGACGCCTTCGCCAAGCTCACCTATCTCTTCGGCCCCACGACCAAGCTGAACTTCAGCGCGATGCACTTCGAGAACGCCCGCATGAACGTGGGGTTCGACTGGGGGCTGATGGGCTTCAGCCGCGCCAACCAGTGCATCGACACGTACCGCAATGCGTACAAGTCGATTGACGTCGTGGACGCCTGCAACACCTTCTACGACACCGACCGCCTCACGCCCACCGGCCGCCCGACGGGCGCCGCCCGCAACACGTATGTGGCGCCGGCGACCGTGAGCGAGGCGCGCGACCTGCTCACGGCGCGCTTCGAACAGACGGCCGGGCGCCTCAACTACAAGATCGTCGTCGGCCAGCTGAGCGGACGGCGCGAGACCTGCGCGACGTTCTTCTCCGGCGTCTGCATGGGCGAGCGCGTGGCCGACACCAACTTCGACGGCCGGTTCGCGGTGGCCGGCGTGACCTCGGTGGACATCACGCCCACCGAAGGGACGGATGAGATCGCCGGTCACGACAAGAACACCACGCGCCTCGCGCGCTTCGACGTGCAGTACCAGGCCACGGATCACCACAACCTCGCCATGGGCCTGTTCTACCAGGGCCACGACATCCTGTTCCGCGAGGTGCGCGACGTCGGCCTGAACAACATCCAACTGCAGCCGAGCGACTACAAGGCGAAGCCGTGGGACGCGGCGGCCTATCTCCAGGACCGCATCGAGTACGACTTCCTCACGGTGCGCGTCGGCGCCCGCTTCGACTACGGCCGCGCCGGCGGCACCTCGTTCAACAATCCGCTCGATCCCACCAACGGCACGACGCAGCTCACGGTCTGCACCGACCCGCAGCGCTTCGGGCTGCCGGCCACCTGGGCGACCGGCATCGACCCGGTCACCAAGCAGCCGGTGACCGGCATCGCCGCCTGCGGCCTGATCGCCAGCAAGGGCGACTCGGCGCGCGACATCGCGTTCAGGAACGACATGGGCCAGGCCGCGGTGCGCCGCGCCTTCAGCCCGCGCCTCGGTCTCTCCTTCCCCGTGACCGATCGCTCGAGCGCGTTCTTCAACTTCGGCGTCTACTACCAGAACCCGCTCTACAACAACGTCTACCAGGGGACCGGCATCGGCACGCCGACCGAGGGAACGGCCCAGGCGACGCAGTTCAACGCGCAGACCTACGTGGGCAACCCCCGCCTCCGCGCCGAGCAGTCCGTCTCGTACGAGATGGGCTACGTCTCGGAGTTCGGAAAGGGCAACAAGTATTCGCTACAGTTCGTCGCCTTCTCCAAGGACCAGTCCGGGCTCACCGGCATCCGCAACGGCGGCTACCTGAAGGGAACCATCGTCCGCGTCTTCGACCCGGGCGTCACGTACGGCACGAACTCGCCGAGCTACACGGTGCTCGTGAACCAGGACTTCCAGACGGTGCGCGGCTTCGAGCTCGAGTTCCGACGCCGCCTGAGCAACTTCTGGACCGGGCGCCTGAGCTACGCGTATTCGCAGGCGACCACCAACGCCTCGCCGCCGGACCTCGAGACGCAGCGCACCACGGAAGAGGGCGACATCGTCGCCCGCAAGGAGATCCGCAGCGACCTCGACCAGAATCACCAGCTCGGCGGGTCCCTCAGCTTCATCGTGGCCAACAAGACGCCGGGCATCTGGGGCGGCCGGTACCTGAAGAACTCGTCGGTGTCGTTCACGACGCGCCTGGCGAGCGGCTTCCCGTACACGCCCTCGCTCACCTTCACGGGCAACTCGGCCGATCGCCTCGAGCGCAACAGCGGCTCGGCGCCCTTGACCTTCACGATCAACATGCAGGCGCAGAAGGACTGGACCGTGGCCAACGTGCGCTACGGCGCGTTCCTCCGCATCAGCAACCTGCTCGATCGCAAGAACTGTTCGCAGGTCTTCGCCACCACGGGCAACTGCGATGGCGGCGCGTCGCCACAGGCACGGCTGCAGTCCGGAAACTTCACCGGCGAAGGCGAGTCCTCGACGTTCTTCGACCGTCCGCAATACCTCGCCGGTCGCCGGTCAATCAACGGCGGCCTCTCGATCAGCTTCTAATCCGACGTCGCCGGCGGAGCCCCCCGCCGGCCGCACCTGAATCAGGAGTGCCTCAGATGGATCGGTTTGGCAGACTCTCCGTTCGACGCCTGATGGCTGTGCTTGGCGCGGCGCTCGCGCTCAGCGCCGCCGCGTTGCCGGCCCAAGTGGCCGTCGAGTCGCATCCGGACGATGAGCTGGTGCCCTCGAAGACCAAGAAGGCGGCCGGCTTCTCGATGTTCGGCCTCGGCGACTTCGCGCTTACCGGAATGCGCTCGGCGGGCAACTCGTGGTGGAAGACCACCTCGAACGGCCCGTCGGACGACAACACCCTCTACAGCGCCGACCTGCCGGGACGCGTGCTCAGCCTCGGCGGCAACGGCGGCTTCTTCGAGCTTCAGCTCTGGATGGCCGCCTCGCGCGGTGACTGGGCGAAGTTCCGCGACATCGTCCCGTCACTCGAGAACGTGAAGGGCGGCGGCTGGAACCATCGCACCCAGCTCTCCCGCTGGACGTCGGACCGCCGCGAGCTCGCCTTCACGGGACGCGACGGATCGGTGGGCTCGCTGTTCAGCGGCGTGACCTCCGAGTCCGGGACGGGGAGCTGTCGTGACAACAGCGCCCGGCCCAACTCGTTCATTGCCGCCGGACTCCCGCTGCTCGCCGGCTCCGACTGCCCCGACACGTGGGCCGGAAGCACCTTCGCCGGCGAGCGTCCCGTCCCCGATTCGGCGTGGCTCAACACGTTCAAGGCCGACCCGAACGGCTTCTCGTGGGACGACTGGAAGATCCCGGACAGCCGGCGTGCGCAGGACAAGCTCTACGGCGCGTTCCAGACCTTCGGCTCCGCGGTGGACTTTGGCCGCGAGCAGCGCTCGTACTTCGGCTCGGTGATTCCGGGCGGGAGCGGCGCGCCGATCAAGGAGGGCTACCCGATGGGCATCGAGTGGCGCTTCGAGGCGTGGTCGTACGCGGTGCCGACGGTCGCCGACGCGATGTTCTGGAAGGCGAACGTGATCAACCGGAGCGCCGAGCTCTACGGCGTCGGGCTGAACTACGACTCGCTCTTCCTCGGCTTCATGACGCGTCCGTTTCCCAGTTCCACGCAGTCGCCGACGTTCTACCTCGACCTGAAGCGCCAGGCTTACATCGGGTCGATGATCAACCAGAACGCGACGAACTGCTACGGGGCGAACCACGGCGCGAACGTGACCGGCGGGTACACCGCCGGCGGCCTCCTGGTGTCGCGCCTCTGCCTGTCGAACGCCTCCACGGCGCGCGGGCCGTTTGGCTCCTACCAGGCGATGGTGGTCTTCAAGAGCCCCATCGGCGACCTGCGCAACAAGAAGTTCACCGACCCGTCGTCGCCGTTCTACAACCCGACGCACCCGAACCGCGGCGACACGCTGAACATCAACCAGGCGAACGCCTGCGGCTTCACCTGCATCACGTCCAACGGCATCGGCGTGAGCGCGCGCGCGACGTACGGCCTGCTCACGGGCAACGAGACGGATGTCTTTGCCGCCGTCCGCCCGCCGTCGGAATGGAGCGCGCAGGGCTACTTCGACATGTTCCACAACTACGACTTCCCGACGCGCTGGTCGCCGCAGACGGGGCGCGCCGGCGGATTCGCGCGCTACGTCCCGCCCGGCAATTGGGACTACAACCACGACGGCAAGCTCGACACGCTGAAGGTCTTCCACTGCACCGACCCGGTGGCCTCGCTCAACCTCAACGGGTGCGTGGTGCCCTTCTCCGACACCATGCTGGGCGGCTTCCCGGCGACGGTGCACAACAACTACTGGGCCGGCGTGGGCCCCATCAAGCTGAAGGCGGGCGACACCACCAGCTTCTGGGTGGCGTACCTGTCGACGACCGACTCCACGTCGCTGGAGAAGCTCATCGACAACTCGGTGGCGCTCTACCAGAACTTCTGGCTGAGTCCCGAGCCGCCGTGCCCGGTGAATGTCGTGTCGGCGGTGCCGACCGGCGGCAACCGGCAGTTCGACACCTTCCTGCGCCTGTACTTCGACCAGCAGCACAACGACTGCCAGGACAAGTTCCTGATCGAGCAGGCCAGGATATTGAAGGCCAGCCGGTCGCCCGGGGACGTCCGCCTGAAGGTCTTCAACCCGCGGATCGTGAACAGCATCCGCAAGATCGCGCTGCCGCGCGGCACGATCCTGCGCGACACCGTGGCCGTGGACACGATGCCGGGCACGCAGGCCACCTGCTCGACGTCAGCGACGTTCAATGCGGCGCTCTGCCGCGTCGTGGTGGACACCGCGCTGGGCGTCATTGATTCCCTGCTCGTCTACAAGTCCTGCACCGGCGGCGGTTCGTACACGTCGTCGAGCGGCGTGGCGTGCTATCCGACCGTGGCGCGCGACGCCGCGGGCGGCGCCACCCGCTATGCGTGGCAGCGCTATGCGACGCTGGCGCGCGGCGCGAACGGGATGTGGCCGTCCGTCTACAGCGACGGCAGCATCACCGGCGGACTCACCTATACGTATGTGTTCGTCGGCCAGTCATTCCCGGCCTCGTGGGACATCGTCGATCTCGACAAGGACGGCCGCGTCGTCCCGTCGAAGTACACGATCCGCCCGGCGACCTTCAACGCGCTCTCCGCCAACACGGCGAACCGCAACGTGGCGTCGGTCTACATCCCGGTCAGCCGGCAGGCGGGCTCGACGGTCTCGTCCATCACGCTGACGCCGATCGCCAACGACACCATCGCGTCGTACTCCATCGCGACGCGCATCGAGAAGACCGTGCGCGGCAAGGATCCGATCGTCGGACGCCTGGTGCTTTCGGATTCGGCGGAAGTCGAGGCGTTCTATCAGACCGCCTCGGCGACGGTGCCGACGAAGACCACCGTGCGCCTGTTCCAGTTGGGCGACTCCGGCACCGTCGGCGCGACCAAGCGCTACCCGGTGCGCACGGAGTCGTATACGGTGAACGGTGCCGTGGATGTCGCCGGCCGGCCGACCGTCACCGAGGTGGTGAGTGGGGCGAGCCGGACCGTCTTCTCGCGGTTCCGCACGCCGGCCACGCGACGGCTGCAGTTGACGTTCCTGCAGGGGGGCGTGCCGATGTACGTCTCCGACACGCTCTCCGCGTCGGATGACAACACGCCACCGAACACGCTGGTGAACCCGAACTACGTCGGCATGCTCTTCGCCATCGACACGTCGCGCCAGCGTTCGCTGCGCGGCACGTTCTGGCAGGCCGAGGGCATTCCGGTGCAGCTGTCCGGAACGTCGCCGACGCTCGGCTGGGTGCCCGGCACCGTGCGCGACACCACCGCATACACCCGCTACCAGATCACCTTCAGCGGGCGCGAGTTCGGGCCGGGGTATCCGTTCACCTTCGACCGGACGCGTCAGGACAAGCTGGCGTCGGATTACGCCGCGTCGCTCGCGGCGCGCACGAACGCCGGCAAGACCGACAACTCGGCCAACGCGGCCGCGGCGCTGAACCTGGCGCTCAACCGCACCAACATCACCACCGACTCGCTGGCCTCCATCGGCATCCCGTTCACGGTCAAGAACACCTTCCTCAACGCCGGCGTCTCGGTGGCGGTGCTGAAGAGTGCCCGGCCCACCACCGCCGTGCTCGGCACGAATGCCGACACGCTGCGCGTGCCGGTGCCGGCCGACCAGTGGATTCCCGGTGACCAGCTGTACTTCATTGAAACGTTCAAGGTGGTGCGCCTCGACACGGTCACCGCATCGCCGCTGGTGCGCCGTATCCGGCTGGCGAACGGCGTCCCCGACTCGGTGACCGTCTCCCGCGTCACCTGGGGCCCGACGCGCATCGCGTGCGGCACGCCGGTCACCTGCAACCCGCTCAGCGGCATCGGCGGGACGGGCTACACGGCGACCAACGCGAATCAGACGCTGAACGTGCTGTACTACCGCCCCATCCGCGGGATGCCGGCGTTCACGTACAGCATCACCCCGGACGTCGCGGGCGAGAACATCACGTCGGTGAAGGAGGGCGACCTGTCGCTCGTCCGCGTGGTGCCGAACCCGTACATCATGTTCTCGCATTACGAACAGACGGCGGGGCTGTCGCGCCTGATGTTCACGCACCTCCCCCCGACCGGCACGATCCGCATCTACACGGCGTCGGGGCAGCTCGTGCAGCAGCTGAAGTGGACCCCGTCGGACCTGCAGCGCAATTGCCGCGCGACGGTGAACACCACGCAGTGCAACGACGCGGGTGACCTGATGTGGAACATGCGCACGCGCGAGGACCTCGAAGTCGGACCTGGCTTCTACGTCTTCGTGGTGAGCACCGAGGTCGGCGGCAAGAAGGTCGACAAGCTCGGCAAGTTCGTGATCATCCGCTAACCGGGGCGACCACTCATGACATTCAACACCCATCGCCTTGCCTCCGCCGCGTGCGCCCTCCTCTGGGGGGCGTCGCTGGCGGCGCAGGGCACCATCATCGTCCCGGAAGCGACCGACCGCACATCACGCGTCGGCACGCGCGGGGCCAACTTCCTCGAGATCTCCATCGGGGCGCGCTCGACCGCGATGGCGTCGTCGGTCGTGTCCACGATCGACGGACCGGAGGCCATGTTCTGGAATCCGGCCGGCATCGTGACGAACGCCGACATCTCGGCGATCGTCAGCTACATGCAGCTGTACGGCAGCAGCAGCGGCATCACCAACACCGCGGCGGCGCTGACGATGCCGCTCGGCCAGGGCGCGCTGGGGCTCGCCTTCACGCAGTTCACCTCCGGCTCCATCGATCGCACGACGGAAGTCGCGCCCGATGGCGACGACCCGGCCTTCCCGGGACAGTTCTCGTACACGGGATCGGCGCTAGCGCTGCAGTACGCGCGCAACATCACCGATCGCCTGGCGGCCTCGGCGGGGCTCCGCCTCGTGCAGGAGGGCATCGACTTCGCCCAGAACCGGTACTTCGGGTTCGACCTGGCGACGCGCTTCCGCACCGGCCTCTACGGGCTGAGCGTGGCGGCGGCGATCACCAACATCGGGCCGAGCAACCGGTTCACGGGGAGCGGCATCGAGCGGCGCGTCTCGGCGCCGCGCGAGAACGGCTTCGCCACCGGCGGCTCCATCCCGGTGCAGTTCAACACGCGGCAGGTGCAGCTCCCCACCGGCTTCCGGGTCGGACTGGAGTCGCACCTCATCGGCGACGCGGAGGCGCTGTTCGGCGCGAACAAGAAACACTCCCTCGTGGGCGAGCTCGACTTCTTCGACGCCATCGACACGGACGTGCAGCCGTCCCTCGGCTTCGAGTACGGCTACAAGGCGAACTACTTCCTGCGCGTCGGCAAGCGCTGGTTCAACGAGCAGCACGCGCCGTGGAAGTTCGCCGACGGCCTCTCGTTCGGCGGCGGCGTGAACATCCCGGTGCTCGGCCGCAAGCTCACGCTTGACTACGCCTACACCACGATGGGGGAACTGCAGAACAATCAGGTTCTCAGCTTCCACATCGGCAAATAACCCTCGGGAGACCATCAAACATGCGCAGACTCATCGCGCTCGTCGGTGCCGGGCTCCTGGGCGCGTCGTCGCTGGGAGCACAGACCCAGCCGAAGATGTTCGACCTGGGCGTGCAGTTTGGCCAGCAGACGTTCGACAAGTCGACGGCGCTCAAGGCGACGCCCTTCGTGGGGCTCGACGCCACCTACGAGCTCCCGTGGAATCCGCTCAAGCTCGCCATCAAGGGATCGACGCTCGGCGTCGGCCTGCTGGTGGACGTGTCGCGGCCGGTGACCGACGGCTCGCAGTTCCCCGTGGTCGCCTTCGACTTCGGCGACACGACGTTCCTGTACGAAGTGGCACAGCGCATCACGCTCGTCCAGGCCGGGTTGCAGGCCGTGGCGGGCATCCCGGTGGCCCGGGGGCGCGTGTATGGCTTCGCGGGATCCGGCATCTACGCGATGTTCATGGATCCGCGCGCGGAGCGTCACAACCACAAGGTCTCGAATCCGATGGCCACCTTCGGCGGCGGCGTCAACTATCCGCTGACGTCCACGATCGGGTTGAGCGCCCAGGCGCGCGCCGTGACGTACACGAACTTCAACCGCCGCGAGCTCGACGCGACCATCGGCTACATCCAGGACCGGCGCATCCGCGACGCCCTGCCGGCGCCGCACCCCGCGTCCAAGACCCCGACGAACATGCAGTACTCGCTCGTCTTCAAGTACATCCCCGGAGGGAAGTGAGATGCGCACCTCTCATCGAGCCCTCGCCATCGCCATCGGGGCCGCGTTTGTGCTGGCGGCCTGCCAGACCGATCCCATCTCCGGCCCGTCGCGCGTCGTGGGCGAGCCGCTGCTCGACATGGTGTTCGGACCGGCCGGCAATGCCGCCTTCCCCATCGTGTCGGGCGCGCGCATCACGTCGGCGAGCGCGCGCGACACCATCGAGTTCAACGTGTCGAACCTCCCGCCCACGGGCGCCGGCGTCACCTATCAGGTCACGCTGGTCGACACCGCGTCGGGGCTCATGGCGGCGCCCGCGGCGCGCATCATTCGCACCATGCGCAGCCGCCGTCCGGTGAACCGTGACTCGTCGGTCGCCATCGTCAGGGCCGACACGGCCGCGGCCGCGCAGTTCTCCATCAGTGACACCGCGACGACGGTGAGCATCCGCATTGCCAGCGCCAGCATCCCCAACTTCACGCACGTGATGCTGCGAGCGTCGGGCGAAGGGTCGGTGCCGACGACGATGCCCGCCGCGCGCACCGGCTTCCTCGCGTTCCGCTTCAAGAGCGGCGCCGCGTACGCCGTGCAGGGCAGCACGTTCGGATCGTTTGCCAAGGCCTCCGCCGACCGGCTCCCCTTCGTGGTGTCGGCGTACGTGGTCAACGCGAGTTTCTGGGGTGACCAGATCCGCCTGAGTTTCCGCAACCTGATCCGTCCGCCCGCGGGCTTCCGATACGCCGCCTGGCTGGTGGATGAGCGCACCGGAACCGCCACGCGCGTGGGCGGCATCCTGTCGCCGGTGCCGGAGAACGCGCCGCTCGACGACGCGGACCTCGGCACGGGCCAGTGGTACAACAGCGTCGGCGTGCTCGAGGCGCAGGTGCGCGGCGACATGAAGGCGCTCAACGTGCAGCCGCAGGATTACTCGTTCCTCGCACTCGTGCTCGAGCCCTACGGCGGCACTGCCGTTCCGACGCGCCCCGGGGTGGCGTACGTGCTGTCGGCGACCATTCCGAACTCCGTCGCCAGTCGCTCCGCCACCCCCGGCAAGATCTTCGGAACCGTCACGAGCAGTTCGGGCAAGAGCCCGTTGAACACCACGGTCTACCTGCAGGGCATCAACATGACGGTGCCAGGACAGATTGGCTCGGCGTCCGCCACCGGCACGTGGCAGTTCCGCGCCGTGCCGACGGGCACGTACAAGGTGTACGCGATCCCGCTCGGAGATGCCGTCATCCGCGACTCGACGACGGTGACGGTCGGCTCGAAGAAGGTGAACAACGTGCTGACCGGCGATTCCGTGTTCGTGACGCTTCGCATTCCGTAGCGCGCGCCGAGTTGAGACAGACGGCCGCCGGACTTTATCCGGCGGCCGTTTGTTTTTGTGCAGCTCGCTTTGCGAACATCGCGTCAGTGTGCGCGTTGGTCATCCGCCATCCGCCATCCGCGCTCCGCCATCCGCGTCCGCCGCTCCCGTGACAGCCCGGCCCAGTCGTCGTAAGTTTTCCGCGCGCCCCCGGCTCGTGCGCACCGCAGGACACGCGAGGACACAGACATGGCAGTAATCGGGCTTGATCTTGGCGGCACGAAGCTCGCCGGGGCAGTCTTCGATGCAAGCGGCGCCGTCATCGCCGAGGACAATAGCCTCATCGAGCGGCGCGGCGGCGGCGAGGTGGGGACGCTCGTGATCGCCGCCCTGCAGCGCCTGATGGCCAAGGCGCCGGACGTGGCCGCCATCGGACTTTCCGTTCCCGGCATCGCGCATTCAAAGTCGGGGCGCGTCTGGGCGCCCAACATCGCGGGATGGGACGACTATCCCCTGCGCGACGAGATTCGCGCCTCGCTGTCGTACGAGGACCTGCCGGTGGTGATCGAGGCCGACCGCTCCTGCTGCATCATGGGCGAGGTTTGGCACGGCGCGGCGCGCGGCTGCCGCAATGCCGTCTTCCTGACGGTGGGCACGGGGATTGGCGCCGGCATTCTCGTGGACGGACGGATCCTGCACGGCGCCCACGACATTGCGGGCGCCATCGGCTGGCTCGCGCTCGAGCGGCCGTGGGACGAGAAGTATCGCAGTTGCGGCGCCTTCGAGCATTACGCCTCGGGCGACGGCATTGCCCGGTACGCGCACGAGCTGATGGCGGAGCGTCCCGGATACCAGGGCGCGCTGCGCGCCGTTCCCGCGGGGACGCTCCGCGCGCCCGATGTCTTCCGGCTCTACGACACCGGCGACGAAGTGGCGATGGCCGTGCTGCATCGCGCCGTGGAGCTCTGGGGGATGGCCGCGGCCAATCTCGTGAGCCTGTTCAATCCGGAGCGGATCATTTTCGGGGGCGGCGTCTTCGGTCCGGCGGCGCGGTTCCTGCCCGACATCGCGCGTGAGGCGCGGCGCTGGGCGCAGCCCATCAGCATCACGCAGGTGGAGCTGGCCGCGTCGGCGCTGGGCGGCACCGCCGCGCTGCACGGCGCGGCGCATTTCGCGCAGCGCACCGTCTCGTCCCTCGCCTAGCGAGTCTCCGCCGTGTACCGCAAGCCGCTGGTCTTCGCTGCCGCCTGCATCGGGATGCTGATGTTCGGCATCTCGCTGCTGGCGATGGGTTCGCTGCTCCCGGGCATCACCGCCCGCTTTGCCCTCGACGGCACGGCGAGCGGCGCGCTCGTCAGCATCCTGCCGTTCGGCCTGCTCGCCGGTTCGCTCGTCTTCGGCCCGGTGGTGGATCGCTTCGGCTATCGCGGACTGCTGGTGGCCAGCGCCGCGCTGGTGGTCGCGGGGCTGGAAGCGCTGGCGTTCGCGCCATCGGTCGGCGTCCTGCGGATCGCCATCCTCGCCATCGGGTTCGGCGGCGGCATCCTGAACGGCGGCACCAATGCGCTGGTCGCCGACATCTCCGCCGGTGAGCGCGGCGCCAGGCTGAGCCTGCTCGGCGTCTTCTTCGGACTCGGCGCGCTGGGCATGCCCGCCCTGCTGGCAACGCTCCGCGCCGTGGACCACACGACGGTGCTCAGCGGACTCGGCGCGCTGCTGCTGCTGCCAGTCCTCTTCATCGGCGCCACCGCGTATCCGGTGCCCAAGCAGGCGCAGGGATTCCCCGTCGCCGCCGGGGCTGGCCTGCTGCGTGACGGGGCGCTGCTGACGATCGCGCTCACGCTCGCACTCCAGAGCGGCGTGGAAGGCGTGGTGAACAATTGGTCCACGACGTACCTGCAGGGGGCCCGCGGCGTGGCGCCGGCGGACGCGCTGCTGGCCCTGTCGGCCTACGTCGCGGGCATGACGGTCGCCCGACTGGTGCTCGCCGCGGTGCTGCAGCGACTGCCGGGCGGCCGCGTCCTGCTCGCCGGGCTGGTGCTGTCCGTCGCCGGCATCGGCGCCGTGCACTGGGCGCCGAGCGCGACAGTGACCGCCGTCGGCATGGCGTGCATCGGCGCCGGCCTGTCGGTCGGGTTCCCGTTGCTGATGAGCTACGTCGCCGACCTCTTCCCGACGATTTCCGGGACCGCGTTCAGCGTGGTGCTGGTGATCGCGCTGCCCGGCAACATGCTGCTGAACTACGGCATGGGCGTGCTGTCGGACGCGGCGGGCGTGGGCGCGCTGCCGGCCTATCTGACGGTCTGCCTGGTCCTCGAGCTGCTGCTCGCCCTCGTCGCGCTGCGCGCCTACCGGGCGCGGCGCGCCGCCTAGACGAGCGCGACGCGCCGCTTGTACTCGGCGAGCGCCGCATCGAGGCGCTCACGCGCCGTCGTGTCGCCGGGCACATTGTGCGACGGGTGGATGTGCAGTGTCACGCCGCGATCGGCGAGGATCTCCGCCACCGTGGCGATGGTCATCCACACCGTGGTGACGAAGGCCATCGTGGAGAGCGGCCCGATCCGGTCGAAATGGTTCTTGAGCGGGACCGAGGCGTCCACCGCCGGGACGCACGTGTCGATGACGACGTCGGCGAGGTCGAAGATGGTCTTGCCGCACGAGTGCCGGGTCACCTTCCCCTTCGCCTCGGCGGCCGACCCGCAGACGACGACGGTCATCCCCTGTTTCCTGGCCTCGAGCGCGACGTCGATGTTCACGGCGTTGATCCCCGTGTGGGAGAAGATCCACATCGTGTCCCTCGGATCGAACGCGTACCCCTTCATGATCGCGACGCCATAGCCTTCGGCGCGCTCGAGAAAGAGGAACTGCTGGATTCCCATCTGGCCCGTGATGCCGGTGAAGAAGGTCATCGGCAGCTCGACGATGGGGTGGAATCCGACGAAGCCGCCGATGCGCGGATACATCTCCTCCACCGGAATCGTGGCGTGCCCGCACCCGAACGTGTGCACCCAGCGCCCCGCCGCGATGGACTCGGCCATGACGGTCGCGGCCTGGCGGATGTTCTCCTGCTGGGTCTGTTCGATGGCGCGCATCACCGCGCGCGCGTTGTCGAGCCATTGAAGGGCGAGCATTCGTGATCTCCAACGCCGGAACGCGGCACGGCGCGAAGGCGTGGTGGTTTGGTGTAAGGTGGCGGCCTAGGGGATCGCCGCCGCGTGGCGAGTCACGCTCGAATTCTAGGCGCGGGAGGCGCGGGGGCCAGAGGAATGGGCGATCGGAGCTGTGACATTCTTGAGCACCGGCGAGTAATAGCGACTCAAATGAGAACGATTATCGCCTCAACTTGCGGTGTAAGCCAAAGCGAGACATGATTTTGCGCACGAATCCCCTCGCGGCGCTCCCCCCGGCGCCGCCTCGTACCCTTACAGGTGCCACCTTCATGAGTTATCGCAAACTGCTCTACTGCCTCGCGACCATTGGATGGGCGGTGGCTACGCCCAGCACGATGCTCGCGCAAGCCACTCAGGGGACCATCACCGGGCGCGTGACGGAGGTGGGGACCAATTTGCCGGTCCCGTCCGCTCAGGTGATGGTCATCGGCTCACCAGCCGCCGCCCTCACCAATGCCGACGGCGGGTTCACCATTCGCGGCGTGCTCGCCGGCAACGTCACGGTCCGCACGCTGCGCATCGGATACGCCGAGTCGCGGCAGCAGGTGACCGTGCGTGCCGGGCAGAGCGTCACGGCGAACTTCGTGATGAACCCGGTGCCGGCATCGCTGAGCGCGGTCGTGACGACCGCCATCGGTGAACAGCGGCGCATCGAGGTGGGCAACGCCATCGCGCAGGTCAGCGCGGCGGACATCAGCAAGACGCAAGCCATCGCGAACGTCGGCGACCTGCTCACCAACCGCGCCGCGGGCGTGGCGGTGTTCGGCGCGACGCAGCCGGGCGCGGGCATCCGCGTCCGCATTCGCGGCACCAGCTCGCTGTCGCTCTCCAACAACCCGATCTACTTCATCGACGGCATCCGCGTCGAGGGAACGACGGGGTCGTCGACGGTGAGCGTCGGCGGCACGCTGCCGAGCCGCATTGGCGACCTCAATCCGTCGGAGATCGAGAACATCGAGATCGTCCGCGGGCCGTCGGCGGCGACGCTGTACGGCACCGACGCGGCGAACGGCGTGATCGTGATCACGACCAAGAAGGGCGTCGCCGGCAAGCCGCAGTGGAGCTACTTCACCGAGCAGACGATGGCGTCGGACCGCAACGACTATCCCACGGCCTACACCGGCTGGAAGACGGGAACGACGACGTCCACGCGGTCCACGACCTCCAACCTCAACGCCGTCTTCTGCAACCTGACCGGCGTGGCGACGGGCGCGTGCGTGCAGGACAGCCTGACGTCGTACGACATGACGAGCGACAAGCAGTCCACGCCGTTCGGGGTGGGCTACCGCTACCAGCACGGATTGCAGGTGCGCGGCGGCTCGGACGCGGTGCGCTACTTCCTGCTGGCGCAGATCGAGAATGAGGATGGCGTGACGAAGGTGCCGGATTTCGACAACGCGTACATCGACGCGCACCAGCGCTCGCTGACGGCGCGCCAGCGCAACCCGGGCGGCGTGGCGAAGGTCTCGACCCGCGCGAACCTCAACATCGCGCTCTCGCCGCAGGCCGACCTCGCCTTCAGCTCGGGCTACACGTCGGAAGAGATCAAGCTGCCGCGCAGTGACGACAGCGGCACGCCGGGCATCGCGGCCAATATCTACGGCGGCCCGGGCTACAAGTTCAACACCAACGCCGCCGGCGACACGCTGTACGGCTGGCGCGAGTTCACGCCGCGTGACATCTACCAGGCCGAGACGACCCAGGGGATCGAGCGGTTCATCACCTCGATGTCCGCCAACTGGCGGCCGCTCGCCTGGGTGGCGATGCGCGCCAACGCCGGCGTCGACTACATCAACCGCACCGACACGCAGCTCTGCCGCTTCGCGCAGTGCCCGAGCATCACCGACAAGCAGGGCTTCAAGATCGACAACCGCACCAACTTCTTCACCTACACCGTGGACGGCAGCGCCACCGCGACGCGGACGCTGTCCAAGACGGTCGAGTCGAAGACGACGGCCGGCGTGCAGTTCTACCGCAGCACGTTCGACCGCAACGGCGCCACGGGCCTCACGCTGCCCCCGGGCGCGGTGCAGGTCACCGCGGCGGCCACGGCACAGGCCGACGAGAGCACGTCCGAGAGCCGCACGCTCGGCGCGTATGTCGAGGAAGGGATCGCCTGGCGCGACCGGGTCTTCGTGACCGGCGCCGTGCGCTCCGACCGCAACAGCGCCTTCGGCGCCGACTTCAAGACGGTGTTCTACCCCAAGCTGTCGCTGTCGTGGGTGCTGTCCGACGAAGGCTTCTTCCCGAAGTATGGCTGGATCAACCAGATCCGCCTGCGCACGGCCACCGGCGCCGCCGGCGTGCAGCCCGGCACCACCGATGCCGTGCCGTACTATTCGGCGAGCACCTTCCGCGGCGAAAGCGGCGACGTGCCGGCCGTCGTGTACACCACGCTGGGCAATCGCAACCTGAAGCCCGAGCGGTCGCAGGAATACGAACTCGGCTTTGACGGCACCTTCTGGGACAGCCGCGTGGTGACCGAGTTCACGTACTACAGCAAGCTGTCCACCGACGCGCTGGTGAGCCGCGTGCTACCGCCGTCGCTGGGCACCGGCGCCACCGCCCGCCTCGAGAACGTCGGCAAGGTCAAGAATGCCGGCCTCGAGGCGCTCGTGCGCCTCGAGGTCCTCAAGCGTGATGCGCTGGGCTGGGACATCACGATGAACGGCTCGATGAACGCGAACAAGCTGGTCAGCCTGAACGGCCTGCCCAACATCGTCCTCTCGTCCACGCTGCAGGACCGCGAAGGATATCCGCTGAATGGCTGGTGGTCCAAGAAGCTGCTCGGGTACAAGGACAAGAACGGGAACGGCATCATCGAGTACAACGCCGATGCCAACCTGAGCGAGATCTCGTTCAGCGACACCAACCAGTTCCTCGGCAACCCGCTGCCCAAGTACGACGTCGTGATGACGCAAGCGGTCGAGTTCTGGAAGCGCCGCCTGCGCCTCTCGGCCCAGCTCGACTACAAGGGCGGGTTCAAGATCTACAACAACACCGAGCGCATCCGCTGCGCCAGCCGCAACAACTGCCGCGCCCTGTTCGACAAGACCGCTCCGCTCGACCAGCAGGCGCGGACGATCCTGGTGCGCGAGACTCCCGCCCGGTCGGTGGCGGGCTTCATCGAGCCGGGCGACTTCATCCGCTTCCGCGAGCTGTCGCTCAACGCCAACCTGCCCGAGACGTGGGCCCGCTATGCCCGCGCCAAGACCGTGCAGGCGACGTTCGCCGTGCGAAACCTCGGCGTGCTCTGGACCAAGTACGGCGGCGTCGACCCGGAGGCCTTCGGCACCACCGGCGACGCGCCGTCGTCATTCCAGGCCTTCGGCCCGCCGACGTATGTCACGTTCCGCTTCACTTTCGGCTTCTAACGGAGAGCGCCCAGAATGAAAGTGTCATCCATGCTCAGCGCGCTCCGGTCACGCTTGCCGCGTCCCGCGGCGCGGACCTTTGCGCCCTTCATCGCCGCGCTCGTGCTGGCGGCCTGCAATCCCACCGATGTGCTCGAAGTCACGGACCCCGACATCATCAACCCGGGTGATGTGACCTCCGCCGCCGGCGCGGACGCCGTGCGCCTCGGCGCGCTGGCGCGCTTCAATACCTCCACCAGCGGTGACGAAAGCCTGCTGCAGCTCGGCGGCCTCCTCACCGACGAGTGGAACAACGGCGACTCGTTCATCGCTCGGCAGGAGATCGACCAGCGCGTGATCACGCGCGAGAACTCGTTCCTCCTTTCGGCGGTGCGCAATCTCTCGCGCGCCCGTCTCTCGGCCGAGCAGGCCATCCTGCTGCTTCGCAAGTACAACCCGACGGCGGCGCCGTGGCAGGTGGCCGAGATGTATTTCGTGCAGGCGTACCTCGAGAACCTGGCCGCCGATCACATGTGCAGCGGCATCGTGTTCAGCACGGTCGTGGACGGCGCCGAGATCTACGGCGGGCCGATGACGACCGTGGCCGTGTATGCGCGGGCGCTCGCCCACGCCGACTCGGGCCTCGCCCTGATCACCGGGACGACCAGCAACGACGTCCGCGTGCAGTCGGCGCTGGCGATCGTGAAGGGGCGCATCCTGCTCAACCAGAACAAGTACGCCTTGGCGGCAACCGCCGTCGCCGGCGTGGCGACGACGTACCAGTACCTCGAATACCACGCGCAGACCGCCACGAGCAACACGTACTGGACGCTGGGCAACATCGCCGGCCGGTACAGCGTGTCCACGGGCGAAGGCATCAACGGACTTGACTTCGCCACTGCGAACGACCCGCGCGTGCCCACGTGCCAGGGCAATGACGCCGTGTGCAAGCTCATCGGCGCCACCCGCGCCAACCGCGACGACCTTAGCAAGCCGTTCTGGGTGCAGCGCATCTGGCCGGCGCGCGAGTCGTCCGTGGGGATCCTGCAGGGCAAGGAAGCCCGGCTGATCGAGGCCGAGGCCCAGCTGGCGGCTGGCAACACGACAGGCTCGCTCGCCACGCTCAACGCGCTCCGCGCCACGGTGCCCGGCCTCGCGCCGCTCACCGATGCCGGCACGACGAACGCGCGCGTGGACCAGCTGTTCCGGGAGCGCGGCTTCACGCTCTTCGGGCTTGGCACCCGCACGGGCGACATGCGTCGCCTGATCAGGCAGTACGGCCGCGCCGCCACCTCGGTCTTCCCGACCGGTGCGTGGCACAAGGGCGGCAACTATGGGTCGGACGTGAACTTCCCGATCCCGTTCGCCGAAACCAACAACCCGACGCCGGGCGCCGGCGTTTGCATCGATCGGAATCCGTAGTTCGCAGGTGCACGGATGGTAACGGAGACGGGGGG